>CAYPNZ010000122.1:0-7432 GCA_964411845.1 uncultured Anaerolineaceae bacterium | reverse complement strand
GTGCGTGAAGCCATTTTAGGGTTAAGAATGGCTTCGGATTGTTGTTACGGTTTTTTACCGTTGATAAAGGAATATGCCAAAGAGTTTTCAAAATTAAGCGGCATACCCGTATATTTTCAACGGAATGTTGCCCCGTTTTTACCCGAACTTCCCGGCGATGTTGAACTGCAATTGCTGCGTATTGTTCAAGAGGCGTTAACAAACGTCCGCAAGCATGCTTCTGCCACAAAAGCGATGATTCGCATTGAAATTTCCGGCACCGAGATGAGTCTTGCCATTGAAGATAATGGTGTGGGGCTGCCCTCAACGCAACCGTCAAAATCGAATCGGTCTCATTTTGGGCTGAACATTATGAAAGAACGAGCAGCATCAATTCATGCTACATTGTCCATTGTCACTCGCCCCGAGTTTTCGGGCACACGGATTATAGTTACTTTGCCACTATCCAATGCTACGGAGTAAATATGTACGTCTTAATTGCAGATGACCATTCATTATTTCGAGACGGTATTGTTAGCCTGTTGGAAGCAACCGATTTTATTGTTGTGGGGCAAGTGGGAAATGGTGCAGATGCTGTAGCCGAAGCGCAACGTATGCGCCCCGATTTGGTATTGTTGGATATTAATATGCCTCAGATGGATGGGTTTGAAGCATTGAAAAGGTTGAAAGAAACGATGCCGGATGTGAAAGTGGTAATGCTCACTGTTTCAGACAGAGATGAAGATTTATTCGCCGCAATGGATTACGGTGCAGATGGTTTTTTGTTAAAAAGTTTGCCCGCCGATGAGTTCATCAATCTGTTAAATAGTTTACGGCAGGGAGAAATTGCCATCACCCGGCAAATGGCAACTCGGTTGTTAAAACGCGGCAGGCAACAACCCGGCAAAACAATGTCCGGCAATGTACTTACCACCCGGGAAGTTGAAATACTAAAACTTGTTGCCGACGGTTTGTCTAACCGCGCCATTGCCCAAAAACTCTCTATCAGTCCAAACACTGTAAAATACCACATAAAAAATATCCTAACCAAACTGGATGTACAAAACCGCACCGAAGCAGTGGCAATAGCCCTTAAAAAGGGTATCATTTCCTCTCGCAACATACCCCCTTCCGCCTGAACCCACCCAATCGGGTGGGTTTTCCAAATTAAAAACTACCTCTCTTTATAGTACCCGTTTACCAAACGGGTATTGTTTTTGCCCCAAATTGTGAATAAAATCATAAGTAAAGACATCGTAAATTATACGTAAATAAGATTTTATGATGTCTTTTGGGTAATCCGGGATTCAATAGGAATAATTGTGAGCGGAACAGTTGTTATTTTTTCCAGTCGAACACCATTTGTGGAAGGTATTATCCGCCGTTTGTTGCAAACAGTGCATCGTAAAAACGTGCGGGTTGTTGACCCCGGTACCAGTTCGGCTATGAGTGAATTGGTTGCCTGTAACCCTTCAATTGTGCTTTATGATGCCACAGACAGTAATGCCGCTTTCTTTTGCAACCAACATAATTTGCTGTATAAGTTTCCGTCTTTGCGCATTATTCGGGTTGACCCGGAAGGTGAACATATGCTGATTTTTTCCAGCGAATGTTACCAAGCGCACCGAGTGCAAGATTTGCTGGATGTTATTTTTCGTTTACGCCACGCTACACCAAAAGAAAGCGCCTAAAAAGGCTTGAGGATTTATGGAAACCAAACATTTTTCCCCGCTGATGGGACAACGGCGTTTCTTCAGCATTAAACAATGTTTGCGGATAGTTTTGTTGGTAACTGCTGTTTGGTTGTTAAAAATGCAAATCGGCTTTGCCGGCGCGCCGCCGGTACAAGAAAAGGTTCAAAACGGGCAAAATGCCGATTGTTTGATGTGCCATTCCGACCATGACTTTAAAGGTACGCTGGAAGACGGCGAAATGATTTCGTTGTATGTTGACCGGGGTGAATACGGGCAATCCATACACAGTACCGCCGGGTTGGAATGCATCGCTTGTCATACCATCATCAACCAATATCCGCATCAACAAAATGAGCAAGTATCGTGCATTAGTTGTCATCCGGCAAAAGGCGGCACGGTTGAAGCCGTTGATACCGTTTTGCGGGTACAGTTACCATATAAAAATCGTCGGGAATTGGCATTGTCGGTAAATAATTCTTGTCGTACATGCCACGAAGAGGAATTTAACATTGCCGAGGGAAGTGCTCATGCACGAATGATGGAAAGCGGAAATGTTAATGCGCCGGTGTGTATTGATTGTCACGGGTCGCATAACATTACCAAAGCCGGGCAGCCACGAGACTCAATTTCGCGGATGTGCGGTAATTGTCATAAGGCAGTTTACAGTACATATCGCACCAGCGTGCATGGCGCGGCATTAAGCGAAGAATCAAACCCCGATGTGCCCTCGTGCACCGATTGCCACGGGGTACACAACGTGCGGGGTCCGCGAGACAGCGAATTTCGCAACGACAGCATTACCATTTGCGGTGACTGCCATGCCAATACCGAGTTAATGAGCAAATATGGTATTTCAACGGCAGTCTTTCAAACCTATTTGGATGATTTTCACGGTCAAACCGTTGATTTGTTCCGTCGGCAAGGGACAAGAACTCCTAGCGACAAAGCCGTCTGCTATGATTGTCACGGTATCCATAATATCCGCAAGCCCGATGACCCGCTTTCAACGGTTTACCCTGCCAATTTGCAGCATACCTGCCAACAATGCCATACCGATGCCAGCATTCGGTTTCCGCAGGCGTGGGTTAGCCATTATATACCAAGTTGGGAACATACACCGGTATTGTATGCGGTGAATGTGGCATACAAATACGGACTTATTCCGTTTACAATGGGCTTCTTCTTTCTGTACATAGGACTGGATGTCAGAAAACGCTGGAGTGACAAACGCAAGAAAATACACCAAGCAATTGAAGCGGCAAAGGAAGCGATAAAAGATGACTACAATTTTTAAAAGCAGTCGCACCGATATAGAGGATGGTTCATCCACGGTTGAAGCCATAAAACGCAAATTATTGAAGCGAAAGATGGATGCAGCCCGCAAGTTAGCCGCGCGTGTGCACCTTCAACCGGACGGAACATTGCTCATCCGGCGTTTTTCCAAAAGCCAGCGGATGGAGCATCAAATTTTAATTGCTACATTTTTTACTTTGGCAATTACCGGGCTGTTGCAACGGTATGACCAAACAATGATAGCCTTGGTCATCATCAGTTTGTTTGGAAATATTGATACATTACGGGTAATCCATCACTTGGCGGCAGTAGGGTTAATTGCCCAATCTATTTACCACGTTTTTAACCTGCTCAATATGTGGATTGTTAATCTTGAACCCGGTGCGATGATGCCAAAATTGAAAGACTTTAAAGACTTGGTTGGAATGATAATGTACAACCTAGACAGAAGACCACGGCGTCCGGAATTCGACCGTTATAGCATCGAGGAGAAAATAGAATATTGGGCATTACTGTGGGGCACGCCGCTGATGATTATTACCGGTATTATGATGTGGTTTCCCATACAAATAACGGCTTTCTTGCCGGGTTCGTCCATTCCTATTGCCAGAGCATTGCATACTTGGGAGGCTTTATTAGCCACAATGGCAATTTTAACCTGGCATATGTACCACACGGTGATAAAAGAAAAAAACACAAGCATTTTTACCGGATATATGACCGAACAGGAAATGGAGCACGAACATCCATTAGAGTATCGGCGCATTATGGCAGCATACCGTTTCGTCAATGAACATCGCACACAAGCGGGTCAGAGGCAACAAAAACTTCCCACGGTTGATGCCGCACTGTCGGAACATACACTGTCAAAAAAATCAACAAAGGTGGCTATAACCAGTGGGCAAGAAGCAGAAAGGGTTTAAATACGCGCTGTCAAAAGTGCGTATCACCATTGATTTAAGCAAGCCGGAGCATCAACGCAATCTGCTGCTTGGTTTTGTAGGGTTGATTATGTTAGGCGTGGTGTTGTTGATAGGAGGCTTAAAAGGATACGAATATACCGAAAGCGCAGAATTTTGCGGAACTGTTTGTCATCCGATGTCATCCGAGTTTATACGGTATGAACAGTCTCCGCATGCCAATATTGATTGCGCCAAATGCCATATTGGTCCGGGGGCATCGTTTTTTGTGCGCTCCAAAATTGATGGTCTCAGGCAGGTATACGCCGTGCTTGCCAACACTTATGACCGCCCCATTAAAGGACCGGTTCACAATTTGCGCCCCGCCCGAGATACTTGCGAGGAATGCCACAAACCCACAAATTTCAAAGACAATATCATTAAATTGAAACAACATTATGACAATGACGAAGCCAATACGCCAATTCAATCAACCTTAATTTTGAAAATGGGCGGATGGCGAGAAGAGAGCGGCGTAAGCGAAGGTATCCACTGGCATGTTTCCAAATCGGTATATTACATCCCCGCAGACGACCGGAATCAAATTATCGCTTGGATTGGGGTAGAGGAAGACGACGGGACGCTAAAAGAATATTTCGCCCGCGATATGCTGAATATGGACCGGCAATCATTTGTAGAAGATGCTCGAGAAAACGGGCGTATTCGTAAAATGGATTGCATTGATTGCCACAATCGCACCGCACATTATATTCCGTCGCCCACAGAAGCCGTGGATAATGCCATTAAAGAAGGACTTATTTCTCGTGATTTGCCCTATGTGCGCAAAAAAGCCGTAGAAATTCTTACCCCATTATATCAATCGAGGCAAGACGGGCACGAAGCAATTGAAGGATTGCGAGATTACTACCGGATTGAATATCCCGATGTGTACGAAAATTCGGCACAAAGAATTGATTTGGCAATCAAAGCGCTCACTGAAATTTTTGATAAAACCAATTTCCCGGAAATGAGATTGAATTGGAAAACAAATCCGGCAAACGACCGTCACCGTCCGGCACTGGGATGTTTTCGCTGTCACGATGGCAAACACGTTACCGTTGATGACAGTGGCAACGAAGTTGAAACAATCAGTGTAAAGTGTAACTTGTGCCATACCGTACCCATTGTTGGACGCGGCAACGACCGGCTGGTAGAAGCGCCGGTTGTGGTTGGCGATGTTCCCAAATCGCACGCCGACTTTCGGTGGACGGTTGAACACCGAAGCACCACGATGCAACAAAGAGAATCGGAATGCTACCAATGTCATGGGCAGGGTTTTTGCAACAATGGCGTTTGCCATAGCCTTAGCCATCCGGAAGAGATGCTGTTTACACACGCCAACGAATACGAAAAACAAGGGGGACAAGTTTGCTACACGTGCCATCAAGATATTTTGTGCAGCAGATGTCACCCCGGCGGCATTATAAAAAATCCGTAAACCAAAATTCAGGGTTGGAGGAAAAATGTCAGCAATGAAACAAGCACCACCGAAACCGAAACTTGCTTTAAGTACCCGTACACTCACCCGCGTAATTGTAGCAGTTGTAATTATGCTGGTACTGGTTGCCGGTGGTTTTGGAGGATATTACTACTGGGACAGATATTTGCACGCGGGCGATAAATCGCCGTTGGAACTGGATATAGACCATTTGCAGCAAGCCATTCGCGACGACCCGCAAAACCCCGATACCCGCCTGGCATTGGCGCAATTTTATCTTGCCAAAGGTATGATGGCTGATGCGTATGAACAAGCAACCCAAGTGTTAACCGCATTCCCCGATAACGATGGCGCAATGTTGGTGGCGGGAATAGCCGGTGCGCGAATGCAAAAATATGAAATTGCCGTTGACCCGTTGGAAAAATTTGTGGCAGCACATAAAGATTCACCAATGGCAAATGCCGATACGGCGCTGGAAACCGCCTATTACTTTCTGGGTGAAAGTTACTTGCAATTGAACCAAGCGGAAAATGCAATTGCAAGTTTTAAGGGCGCTTTGGCAATTACACCTACCGATGCCGACGCATTGTATCAGCTGGGGAAAGCCTATCAAACAGTCGGCAAGCCGGAGCAAGCGTTGGAACAATATCAAAAAGCGGTGCGGTTGGTTCCCGATTTTACAGAAGCATACACCGGTATGATAGAAAGTTACACAAGTTTGAACCAGCCGGAATATGTAGCCTATGCGCGGGGTATGCAGGCTTTCAGTATGAAAGATTTTAATACGGCACAAATCCATTTAGAGCGTGCCGCCGAAACCTTAACGGATTTTGCCCCGGCATATCTGGGCTTGGGCTTAACTTATGAAAAACTTGGACTATATGACAAAGCGCTAACTGCATTGAGCCGTGGCATCGAGTTAAATCCAAACGATTTTGCCATCCAACAATCTTATGCCCGTGTTCAAGCAACCTTAAACGGGCAAAACATCCAATAGTCGGGTGATAAAAATGACAGACACCAAAACAGAAAATAACCTACAATCAAATACCCCCGTTGAAGAACCGGAAGACATTATTTTTGAAGAAGATGAACAAGAAGACAAACGACGACGTTTGTTGCTATTGCTTTTACTGTTGTTGTTGCTATTACTGTGCTGCGTGGTTGGATTGTTCTACCGCTATTTGCAAAACCCGGAACCCCTGCCCGAAATGGTACCACTGCCGGTAGAAGTAAACTATCCGCCGCATTACCTCTTTTCGTTTTATGGTGTTGACCGTCCCGTGGGCGTGGCAATATCGCCAGATGAAACCCGCATTTATGTAACCGAAGTGGGTGGCGACCGAATGATAAAAGTATTCGACCGCGAAGGTTCGCCGATTAACTCGTTTACCATCCCCCGCACCACTCCCGGGCAGCGGGCACCGGTATATATTGATACCAATAGCGCCGGGCGGGTATTTGTAACCGACCGCTTGCAGCACAGCATCTATATATTTGATGCCAATGGTTTGTACATTGATACAATTTTGGGACCGGATTTAAGTTTAAGCGAATATGTATCAAAACACGTTGGCGAGATTGAACCGGGGGTGAAATATACCTATAACCTGTTTGAACCCATTGTACATTATCAAAAAGGCAATGCGGACGATTTGACATTTCCTGCACCCGACCGCGAAACGTGGTCGCCATTGGGAATATACATCTCAAAAGATGACACAATGTACATAACAGACGTAACGGAAGAAAACAATGTGGTACGTATTTTCCCCAATGACGTGACGCGCGCAATTTCATTACAGTCGTTCGACCCGCCGCAAAGAATGTTTGGTTCATACGGGCAAGGTAACGGGCAATTCTTGTTTCCCAATGCCGCCATTCCGGCTGACGACGGACGCATCTATGTGTCGGACGGCAACAATGGGCGCATATCGGTATGGGATAGTGAAGGAAACTTCTTGTTCCATTATGGACAAGGTTCCGGCAATGGTGCACTGAGTTTACCGCGAGGCAGTACCATCGATGGGAAAAATCGGCTGTATGTGGTGGATGCTGTCGGGCAAGAT
>CAYPNZ010000121.1:0-7490 GCA_964411845.1 uncultured Anaerolineaceae bacterium | reverse complement strand
AACCCCGAAACAACCTTTCCCGCCGGATTTTCCGCGGCGGGCGTCGCCTGCGGGCTGAAACAATCCGGCAAGCCCGACCTCGCGCTCATCGTGTCCGACCGCCCGTGCGCCTTTGCCGCCACCTTCACCACCAACGTTTTTGCTGCCGCGCCCGTAATTTTCGACCGCACCCTGCTTGCCCGCACCCGCGGCGACGGGCTGCGCGCGGTGGTCGTCAACGCCGGCAACGCCAATGCCGTCACGGGCGAACAGGGCTTGCGCGATGCGGCGGAGATGGCACGCGCCACCGCAGCCGCGCTCAACCTGCCCGCCGATGCGGCGTTTGTGATGAGCACCGGCGTGATTGGGCATCTGCTGCCGCTGGATACCGTGCGCGCCGGCATTTCCGCTGCGGCGAAACAGGTCTCACCCGCCGGATTTTCGGCGGCGGCAGAAGCCATCATGACCACCGACACCGTGCCGAAAACGGTCTCGGTCACTCTGAAAACCGGCGGGCGCGATATACACCTTTTCGGCATGGCAAAAGGGAGCGGGATGATTCACCCCGATATGGCAACCATGCTGGCGGTCATCGCCACCGATGCGCCCGTTGCCGCCGCCGATTTGCAGGAAAGTTTGCGCCGCGCGGTGGAAATCAGTTTCAACCGCATCAGTGTGGATGGCGACACCAGCACCAACGACACGGTGGTGGCGCTGGCGAATGGCGTAGCGGGCGGCGAAAATCTGCGGGGGGATGAACTGGCGCAATTTGCGGGCGCGCTGGAAAATGTATGCGTGCGGCTGGCGAAAAAAATCGCCCGTGACGGGGAAGGCGCAACCAAACTGGTTGAAATTCGGGTGACGGGCGCGCAATCCGAAGCGGACGCGGTGCGCGCGGCGGAAACGATTGCCACCTCGCCGCTGTCGAAAACCGCACTGTTCGGCAACGACCCCAACTGGGGGCGATTTTTGGCGGCAGTCGGGCGCAGCGGGGCGCAGGTTGACCCCGCGCGGGCATCGCTGTGGCTGGCGTCGGGCGACACCCGCATGCAACTGGTCGGCGCGGGGCAGCCGTTGCCCTTCGACGCGGCGGCAATGAGCGCGGCGCTGGCATCAAACACCGATGTGACCATCGAAGTTGATTTGGGTATCGGCGCGGCGGAAGCGGTCTACTGGACGTGCGATTTATCGTACAAATATGTGGAAATCAACGCCGAATATCACACGTAATCTCAACCCGGAATGACGGACTTATGCAAGAGGTGCCATGTGAGATGATAACTTGCAATTTATCGTTACCGTTGGCAAATAACCGCCCCGAAATTCAACTTGTCACATTTTGAATGTCTGCTATACTGTACCTGTCAGAATAAAATTGCACAAAATCCACAGTTACGGTCAGAGATGATATGCAAGGCAAGTTGTATCTTTTCGGCACCCTGAAACTCAGTGCGATTGCCAATAACGGCGAACCGGAAACCCTTTTTGATGTCGGGTCGCCGAAAACGCAATCGCTGCTGGCATACTGCGCCCTTCACCGCGACCAGCCCATCGAGCGCCGGCAACTGGCGTTTATGCTATGGACCCGCACCACCGAATCGGCGGCGCGGCGCAATTTGCGGCAATACCTGCATCGGGTGCGGCAAGTGCTGGCGCCGTTGGGGCTTGATGCCATGTTGCAGGATGTTAGCGGCAGCCATCTGGTTTTTTCCCCCGGTGATGCGCTGTGGGTGGATGTGGATGCCTTTCAAACGCAGTCTGCCGCGCTGGTTGACCGCTTGCCCGCGCTGACCGCCCTGCCCCCCGACGCATTGGCAACGGTCAACCTTTATCGCGGCGATTTGGTTCCCGCCATTTATGACGATTGGGTTGAACCGCTGCGCACCCGCTGGCGACAGCAATTCACCAATCTGCTTTTCACGCTGATAGAATTTTCCCGAAAGCACCAAAACTACCCCGATGCCATCCGTTTTGGCAAACGATTGCTGCAAATTGACCCCCTGCGCGAAAGTTCGCACCGGGTGTTGATGGAAAGTTTTTATTTAAGCGGCGACCGCGCGGCGGCATTGCAACAGTTTGAACAGTGCCGGCAACTGTTGCGCGATGAACTCGATGCCGAACCCATGCCCGAAACGGTAGCACTGTACCGCCAAATTCGGCAGGGCGAAAAAATTGCCGCCGCCGACGGCGCACCCTTGCCCCAACAACCCGCCGCGCCCCGCACACCGTTGAATGAGATGACGGCATGGCAAACCATCCAATCGCTGCCCCCTGCCATCGAACCCAACCAGCCGCCATTTATTGCCCGCCAAACCGAAATCGCCCGCCTCGACCGGGCATTGCTCGATGCCCGCCGGCAGCGCGGACAACTGCTGTTTGTTTGCGGCGAAAGCGGTGTGGGCAAAACGCGGCTGGTGCGCGAATGGCTGGCTGCCAACGCCGCCCGATTGCGGGTGATGGTGGGGCAGGCGCGCGAATTTGAAACGATGATTAGTTACCACCCGCTGGTGGATGCCCTGCAAAACGGCGAAAAACAACTCGCCAAACTTCCCCTGCCCCATCCCCCCGTATGGTGGCACAGCCTGCTGGTAATTTTTCCCGAAGCGGCGGCATTAAAGCCGGAATTTCCCGTTACCCCCGTGACACTGCCCGCGCAGGAAAATTTGGTGGAAAGTTTGGGGCGGTTATTTGTGGATACCGCCCTCGCCGAACCCGAACCGTTGGTGCTTTTTTTGGAAGACCTGCACTGGGCAGACGAAGCCACTTGGCAATTTTTGGCGCATATCGGCTGGCGCAGTCGCCGCGCCCCGTTGCTGGTCATCGGCACATACCAGCGCGAATATCTCTCGTCTGCCGCCCAAAAAATTCTGGACGGCATCAAACTGCAAAATAAAGAAACCACCATCATCCCCTTAACCCGATTTTCGCCGGAAGAAACCCGGCAACTTGCCGGTTTTCTGCTGGACACACCACAGCCGGCGCATCAAATTTTAAGCCGGTTGTATCGAGAAACCGAAGGCAATCCCTTTTTCATCATCGAAATGGTGAATGCGTGGTTCAACATACCCGCCAAAGACCGCCACCGGCTGCCCGCCAAATCGGAAATCCCCGCCGGTGTCGGCACAATGCCCGCCGGCATCAAACTGGTCATCGAAGCGCGGTTAAACCGTCTCGGCGAAACCAGCCGTCAATTGCTGGCAATGGCGGCGGCAATCGGGCGCACATTCAACTACCGCGTTTTGGCAGCAGCCAGCGACCTGCCCGAAACCGAAGTCGTCTCTATTTTGGAAAGTTGGCTGGCGCAGGGGTTGGTGGTCGAGCGCGCCAACGGCTATGATTTCAGCCACGACAAAATTCGAGAAGTGGCATACCGCGAGTTAAGCCGGGCGCGGCGGCGGCTTGTCCACCGCAAAATTGCCGAGGCGTTAACCCGGCAAGACGCTTCAAATTTCAACCACCCGGCGCGGCTGGCGCATCATTTCGCCAATTCCGACCAACCCCAGCGGGCATTGCCGTATCTCATTCAAGCGGGAGAAATGGCGCTGGCGGTGCGCTCGTATGGCGACGCCCGAGAATTTGGCGTACAGGCAATGCGGTTGCTGCGCAGCGAAAGAGCACACGACGAAACCCATCACATCGAACGGGTGGATTTAAATTTGCAATTGGCAACCGCCTATGCCTTTTCCGGTGAAATTGACCGGGCGTTGCCGATTTTACAGGAAGCGGAACGGCTGGCGCTGGCACTGCGTGACGAAAAACAGCTGGGGCGCATCTTTCGGCGCAGCGCGCAACTGTTGTGGCTGCGAAACCAAAGCCGTTTGGCGGAAGATTACGCCCGGCGGCTATTGCGCAACGCCGAAGAGCAAAACGATACCCCGTTGCTGCATGCCGCCCTGCGCATGCTCGGACGGGTGGGCATTGCGCTGGGCACATATGATGATGCCATCGCCTACCTGCTGCGATATGTAAAACTGGATGATTCCATCAACCCCCCGCCCGACCTGCCGGCAATTTACGGCTATCTGGCGGTGGCATACGCGCGGGTGGGGGCGTGGCAGCGCGCTTTCGATGCGGCGCGGCGCGGGGTAGAACTTGCCGAAAACGCCGGCAGCGCCTCTGCCATCGCTATGGCAAAAATGAATCTGGCATTTGTGTATGCCGAACGTCGGCATTGGGCGGCTTGTTTGGATACCACGGCGCAAGTTTCGTCTCAATCCGGCATTGACGGATTTTCATCATATTGTTTTATGACCAAAAGTTTGCACGGACGAGCCTTAGCCCAATTGGGACAACCTGCCGCCGGGGCAGAAATTATCATCGAAGCGCTGGAACAAGCCGAAATTGCCAACTACCGCTTGTTTACCCACGTTTCTCACCTGTTTTTGGCGGAAGCCCATATTTTGGCGAACCGTCCCCGGCGCGCACTGCACCAACTGGTGCAAACCGACCGCATCATTGCCGAAGCCGATGACCGCTGGGCAAAAGCAACCGCCGCCCGCTTGCGCGCCGAAGCCCTGTCGCTATTGCCCAACCCCGACTGGACAGCCGTTGAAGCGCATTTGATAGAAGCCTCAATTACCCTGCGCCAAATTCGCGCCCGCCCCGATTTGGCGCGGGTTTACCTCATCCTGCGGCGATTGTACGACCGTGCCGGACAATCGGCGTGGGCAATAGACTGCCATTTTCGCGCCACCACCATCTTCGACGAACTCGGCATGCTCGATGAACTGCAACACGCTCAAGGCGATGCCGGCGGCGACCGCACCGAAACCCCCGCCATTCCCCCCACCGCCCTGCGCGGTCTGGTTCGGCAGGAACCGTAAAACCCCAAATTTGATGACAACTTAAAATCCCCACATCCCGTTAACGCTTTCGTAAACGGTTTGTTAACGCCCCCCTGTTATGCTGAACCCGTACCATCCATAAAAAGCGAAAATTTCTGCCAAAGGGGCAACAGATGACACGCGGAATAACGCATAACCTCAACGGGAGCACCCTAAAACCGAACGACCTTCAATTGGAAATAGAAAATATCCACTTGCATTTTGGCGGCGTTGCCGCCATCAGCGGGGTGAGCCTGAAAGTTCACCAAAGTGAAATTATTTCCATTATCGGACCAAACGGCGCCGGAAAAACAAGCCTGCTCAACTGCATCAGTGGGTTGTATCACCCCCAACGCGGCAAAATTACCTTTTTTAACCACGGCAAAACTTACGAATTGACCAAAATGCGCCCATACCAAATCGCCGAAGCGGGCGTGGCGCGCTCATTCCAAAATATCGAACTCTTCAAACATATGTCGGTGTTGGATAATTTAATGCTGGGGCGGCACGTCCACCTGAAAACCAATATTTTCAGCAATATGCTTTATTGGGGCAAAACCCAAAAAGAAGAAATCGCTCACCGAAAATATATTGAAGATGTGATTGACCTGCTGGAAATTCAAGCCATTCGCAAACAGCCGGTGGGGGCGCTGGCATACGGCTTGCAAAAACGGGTTGAACTGGGGCGCGCGCTGGCACTTCAGCCTGCCATTTTGGTCATTGACGAGCCGATGGCAGGCATGAATGTTGAAGAAAAAGAAGATATGGCACGCTTTATTTTGGATGTCAACGAAGAACACGGCGTCACCATCCTGCTCATTGAGCACGATATGGGGGTGGTGATGGGTATTTCCGACCGGGTGGCGGTACTCGATTTCGGCATGAAAATTGCCGACGGCATCCCCGACGAAATTCAGCGCGACCCGGCAGTGATGCGTGCCTACCTCGGTGAACAACACGTGACCATTTAAATTTCATTTCCCGGAGGCGGTTTATGGGCGAAACATTTCCCCAACTTTTGCTGGAACGGGCAAAAGAATTCGGCAACAATAAAATAGCCCTGCGCGAAAAAGAATTCGGCATTTGGCAGCCGGTAACATGGCAAGCATATCTTGACCACGTGAAATATTTCTGTTTGGGATTGACCGCTTTGGGGCTGGAACGCGGCGACACCATCGCCATCATCGGCGATAATCGCCCGGAGTGGATTTACGCCGAACTCGCGGCACAATCGGCGGGGGCAAAAAGCATCGGCATTTATCAAGATGCCATCGTTAAAGAGGTCATCTATATCATCGGGCACGCCGATGTGAAATTTGTGGTGGCGGAAGACCAGGAACAGGTGGACAAAATTTTGGAAATCTGGTCGGATTTACCCACCGTCAAAAAAGTTATTTATTACGACCCCAAAGGCTTGCGCAATTATACCGAAGATTTCCTGATGTATTTTTACGATGTGGAAGAACTGGGGCGAGAATACGAAAAGAAATTTCCCAACTGGTTTGAAGAAAGTGTGGCGCGCGGCAAAGGGTCTGATTTGGCGATTCTGTCCACCACTTCCGGCACCACGGGGTATCCCAAACTGGCAATGCTCACCCACAACAACCTCATCAGCATGGGCAAAAGTTTGATGGAAGTTGACCCCATCGAACCGGATGACGAGTTTGTCAGTTTTTTGCCGCTGGCGTGGATTGGCGAACAGATGATGGCGTTTGCGTGTAGCCTGCAACTCGGCTTCCCGCTGAATTTCCCCGAAGAGCCGGAAACGGTGCAGCAAAACATCCGCGAAATCGGTCCGCGGGTTATGTTCAGCCCGCCGCGCATTTGGGAAAATATGGTCAGCCAAGTGCAGGTAAAAATTGAAGACAGTTCGTGGTTCAAACAAAAAATGTATCACTGGGCAATGCCGGTCGGGCGTGCCATGGCAGATGCGCGCTTTAAAAAAGAAACGCCGTCACTGGGGTTGAAAATAAAATATTTTCTTGCCGACTGGCTGGTCTTTCAAATGATAAAAGACCATTTGGGGTTACGCCATTTGCGGCGGGCATACACCGGCGGCGCGGCGCTGGGACCGGATGTGTTCCGTTTTTTCCATGCGATGGGCGTGAACTTGAAACAAATTTACGGACAAACCGAAACCAGCGGCATTTCGGTGGTACACCGCGACGGCGATATAAAATTCCAAACGGTGGGCACACCCATCCCTGATACGGAAGTGCAAATTGATGAAAACGGCGAAATTTTGGTGCGCTCGCCGGCGGTTTTTGTCGGCTATTTCCGCAACGAGGAAGCCACCCGCGAAACGCTGATTGACGGCTGGCTGCATTCCGGCGACGCGGGGTATTTCGATGAAGACGGGCATTTAATTGTGATTGACCGCGCCAAAGATGTGATGACCCTGCACGACGGCACAAAATTCAGCCCGCAGTTTATTGAAAACAAGCTGAAATTCAGCCCGTACATTAAAGAAGCGGTTGTTTTCGGCGGCGATTGGCCCTTTGTTACCGCCATGATGAACATTGATATGAGCAATGTCGGCAAGTGGGCGGAAAATAACCAAATTGCTTACACCACTTACACCGATTTGGCGCAAAAACCGCAGGTTTATGAACTGGTGCGCAAGCATGTGGAAGCCGCCAACGCCGATTTGCCGCCTGCCGCTCGCATTCGCCGGTTTTTGCTGCTGCC
>CAYPNZ010000120.1:0-7541 GCA_964411845.1 uncultured Anaerolineaceae bacterium | reverse complement strand
TGGTGCTCATAAAAACTCCTTTTCAATTGAGGGTGAATGCGGGGGAGTATATCATACGTCGGCACAATCGTCAACGGTAAAACGGGTGATTTTCAATTTGACCTGAACCTATTATTGACGGATACGATTTTTGTGTTATAATTTTGGATATTCTGTAAGCGAACGATATACGGTTTCCCTACGATTGGCATACCATTTACCGGAGCGAAGATCCGATTCACCCTTGTAAGCCTTTTGGTATTTACAGGTATTTCTTATTTAAAGACTATTGAAAGGAGGTGTTGCCACCCGAAAGATTTAAAATTCCATTAGAAAAATTTATGATTTTACAACAAATTCTCAGTAGATTGAGGAGACTAAAAAGGAGAAACGTTTTATGCTTAAAAAAGTAATGGTAGTGTTAGCCGTATTGGCATTGTTCGCCGTGGTTGCCGCACAATGTTCGCAACCGCAGGTAAAAGAAGTGCAAAAAGTGGAAGAACCGACCGCAACTCAAGTACAGCAAGCGCAAGAGCAACCGACTGCCGCTCAAGTTGCCGAAACGCAAGAAGTGAAAGAATCCCCGCAAGTGGTGGAAGTGCAAGAACCTTCCGAAAGCCGCTTGGACACTGTCCGCAAACGCGGGAAACTGATTTGCGGTGGCAATGCCAACTTGGCTGGTTTTGGTGTATTGGCTGATGACGGTACATTCTCCGGGTTTGATATTGACTACTGTAAAGCAGTCGCCGTGGCAATCTTTGGCGTTGCCGACGATTCTACGTTGGAAATTCGCCCGTTGAGCGCCAGTGACCGCCCCATCGCCCTGCAAACCAACGAAATTGACGTGCTCATTCGTAACACCACCTACACCCTCAGCCGCGATACCGAATGGTCGGCGAACTTTGGTCCCACCACATTCTACGATGGGCAAGGTATGATGGTTCGCAAAGACAGCGGCATCAAAACTCTGGAAGATATGGATGGCGCCAGCATTTGTGTGCAAACCGGTACCACCACCGAGTTGAATCTGGCTGACCAAATGGCACTGCGTGGCATCAATTACACCCCCAAAGTCTTCCCCGATGCTCCCAGCACCCTTGCCGCATACGAAGCCGGCAACTGTGACGGATTCACCACCGATAAATCCGGTTTGATTTCGCAAAAACAAGAACTTGCCAATCCTGATGACCATGTCATTTTGGATGTGACGATGTCGAAAGAACCGCTTGGTCCTGCTTACGCACATGGCGACGACCAGTGGGCAGACATCATTGACTGGACTGTTTACTGCACCTTCTCCGGCGAAGAATTTGGCGTTACCTCTGCCAACGTTGATGAAATGATGAAAACCGCCGAAGACCCCAATGTCCGCCGTATGCTTGGTGTAGAAGGCGATCTGGGTAAAGGTTTGGGCTTGGATAACGACTTCTGCGCCAACGTCATCCGTGAAGTTGGTAACTACGAAGAAATTTACAACCGCAACCTTGGTCCCGACACCACGTTTAACGTACCGCGTGGTTTGAACAGCCTGTGGACTGACGGCGGCTTGTTGTACTCCCCGCCCTTCCGCTAAACTAATTTAATCGCCGTCACGGCGAAAAGTGACACAGCCCAACAAATCTTGTTGGGCTGTGTTCTATCCATTAGTGCTCCAAAGGTCAGTGTTCGAAATTAAATTTGAATTTTGACCCTTGGAATGAACAAAGGTTAACCTGTATCACACAGGAGATGCATATGAGCAACACAGCGATTCGTCAACCCGGTGATGCTGAACCCGCTGTCAGTATGTTTGCCCCGACCCGGCTGGTCACGTATTTTTTCATTGCGTTGGGTATAGCGTTGCTGGTATATGGCGCAGTAAACCTAAACAATTGGCGAATACTCAACCCGGATGCCATTGCCGAAGCACGGGTTGCCAGAGAACAAGGGTTATCAAAAGCAGAAGAAGTTAGCCTGTACACTCGTCAATTGGAAGTGGCTTCTGCCGCCAAAGTGAGTTTCTTTAAAACCGGCTTGTTATTTGTGGTTTTAGGCTTGTTTTCGCTATGGGTATCGCAAAATTGGCAGCAGTGGCGCAAACTTTTTTCCGAATATATGTTGTACGGGTACAGTTTGGTTATACCGCCACTGGGTTGGATTTTATTTTTAACATACCCCACCCACGGAGACAAAAACCGAAAAATCATTCGACGTAATATCGGTATTATGTCTATTGCGGTGCCGATAGGGTACTTGGCTTATTATGTTACGCTGTTATTGCAGGCTTATGTGCTGTCGCCGCTGGGGAACAGTGTGGCAACCAACGGGTTTTTGGTTGCTATATTCAATTTCCTGCTGACAGTTCAAGTTGCGCAATTTGTGGGTATTTTTGCCGGGGCATTTGTGGCATACCGCACCAAAGATGTGCGAGCCATTTCCGTCGCCGGGCAGTTGGTGGTGCTGGCAATTGTGCTGGCAATTTTGGGGTGGCTGGGGGGCAATGCCGCCACGGGTATCGAATCGCGCGGGTTAAGTGCCACCGACTTCGGCTTTTTGCGCAATACCGCCAGTTTCGATATTTCCGAGCACCTCATTCCCTATGACCGCACCTATACCTATGGACGCGCATTTCTGGTGGGTGCGCTCAATACGTTGTTGGTCAGCGTGTTGGGGATTTTCTTCGCCACAATTTTGGGGTTATTTGTTGGTATTGCGCGGCTTTCTTCCAACTGGTTGTTGAGCACGCTTGCCCGCGCATTTGTGGAAATGATGCGCAACGTGCCGCTGCTGGTGTTGCTATTCTTCATTTACGCCGGTGTGCTTTTGCAACTGCCCCATCGAGACAACAGCATCCGCTTGTTGGGCGACCGAATTTGGTTGAACAACCGTGGGGTGGCAATCCCGTGGTTCAAGCCAACGGCAACATTCTCGGCGTGGGTGCCATATCTGATTGCCGCGGTGATTATCGCCGGGGTGATATGGTACTTCCGCAACCGAACTTACCCCACTACCGGACGCCCCGCTTTTTCATGGTGGTTTGTTTTGCTGGGGTTTGTGGTTGTTGCCGGTGCGGGCATATTCATTACCCATCCGTTACTTTACCAAGTCCCGTACATTAAAGGGTTTAATTTTGCCAAAGATGAAAATCAAAAATACATCGGTATGGTAATGACCCCTGAGTTTTTCGGAGTGCTGTCGGGGTTGGTGTTGTATACCGGCGCGTACATCGGCGAGGTGGTGCGTGCCGGCATTCAGGCGGTTTCCAAAGGGCAACGCGAAGCCGCAACCGCACTGGGGTTATCGCAATCGCAAAGTTTGCAATTGATTATTCTGCCGCAGGCACTGCAAGTTATCATCCCGCCGCTGACCAACCAATACCTTAACTTGGCGAAAAACTCCAGTTTGGCTATCGCCGTGGGATACGCCGATTTATTCGCCGTGGCAAACACAACCTTCAACCAATCGGGACAATCGGTGCAGGTCATCTTAATGCTGATGGCAACCTACCTTACCCTCAGCCTGACCATTTCGGCGATAATGAACTTCATCAACAGCCGAGTAAAAATTAGGGAGCGATAAATGACAACTGCAACAGATATCACTACCGTTTATGAAGCACCGCCGCGCACCGAAGTTGGCGTTTTGGGATGGCTGAAACACAATCTGTTCGGCTCTTGGGCAGATGGCATTCTCACGCTGGTATCGCTGTTTATCTTGTATGTGGTGCTGGTGCCCACCGTCCGCTGGGCGGTAACCGAAGCGAATTGGCGGGCAATTACCACCAACGTGTTGATTCTCATCCACGGTCCGTACCCGCAAAATCAAGACTGGCGCGTTTTCACGTCAATCGGTGTTATTGTGCTGATGGGTATTGCCAGCGTATTCATCTACCGGTCTAGCAACCAAAAATTACGCAAGGCAATGACCATCGCTTGGGTTATATCGCCGATTCCCATTTGGTACTTTCTTGCCGGTTTTGCCGGTTCAACCGTATTGCCGCAGGTAGAATACAGCAAATGGGGCGGCTTGTTGCTGACATTCGTGCTGGCAATTTTCGGTATTGTGGCATCATTCCCCATCGGGGTATTGTTGGCGTTGGGACGGCAAAGCAACATGCCCATCATCAAATGGATTTCCACCATATATATCGAAGTTGTGCGCGGTGTACCGTTTATCACCGTGTTGTTTATGGCGCAAGTGATGCTACCGCTGGTATTGCCCGCCGATGTGCGCATCCCCGGTATGTTCCGCGCGATGGTCGGTACGGCGTTGTTCAGCGCCGCATATCTGGCAGAAAACGTGCGCGGTGGATTGCAAGCAATTCCCCGCGGGCAATACGAAGCCGCCGATGCGTTGGGGTTGAGCACCTTCCAGCAGATGTATCTCATCATTCTGCCGCAAGCATTGCGTACCGTCATCCCCCCGCTTGTCGGGCAGTTCATCGGTTTATTTAAAGATACATCGCTGGTTGCTATTGTCGGTTTGCTAGACTTCCTGAAAGTATCGCAATCAATTTTGGCGCAATCCGGTTTTTTGGGCGCACAAAAAGAAGTTTATATCTTTGATGCGCTCATCTACTTTATCTTCTCATTTGCAATGTCGGCAGCCAGTTTACGGCTAGAGAAAAACCTGGGCGTGGGACAACGCTAACTCAGTGGAGGAAATACAATGAGCGAAGAATATATTATCGAATGCCGCGGTGTAAAAAAGTGGTATGGTGAATTTCAGGCGTTAAAAGGCATTGACTTCAAAGTGAAAAAAGGTGAAGTGATTGTAATTTTGGGACCGTCCGGTTCCGGAAAATCAACCTTCATCCGTACCATTAACCGGTTGGAGGAACACCAAGCCGGCGAAATTTGGGTCAACGGCATCGAACTGAACAACGACGTGCGCAATATCGCCGAAATTCGGAAAGAAATCGGAATGGTCTTTCAGCAATTTAACCTGTTCCCCCATTTGACCGTGCTGGATAACATCACGCTGGCGCCGATTTGGGTGCGGAAATGGGATAAACCGAAAGCGGAAGCCAAAGCGATGGAGTTGCTGGAACGGGTGAAAATCCCCGAACAGGCAAACAAATACCCCGGTCAACTTTCCGGCGGGCAGCAGCAACGGGTGGCAATTGCCCGCGCTTTGGCAATGGAACCGGAAATTATGCTTTTCGATGAACCGACATCCGCCCTTGACCCGGAGATGATTAAAGAAGTGCTGGAAGTAATGATTGACTTGGCGAAAACCGGTATGACCATCATCGCCGTAACACACGAAATGGGTTTCGCCAAAACCGTGGCAGACCGAATTGTCTTCTTTGATTACGGGTTAATCGTTGAGGAAAATACACCCGATAAATTCTTTTCCAACCCTCAACACGACCGTACCAAATTATTCCTGTCGCAAATTTTGCATTAAGGTTGTATTCAACCGGCAAAATTAGTATCATAGACGTAAGGGGTGTTATTTCCCCTTGCGTCTTTTTTTGATGAAGACAGGATTTACGCAAATCGACTGCCAAGCACACCCTTCGATACGGCTCTCTCTGCGGTCGACCTATTCAGGATGTGTTTTCGGCAGTTTCACCCTGAGCAGCCCGGCAGGGCGTATCGAAGGGTGAAACTTGCGTAAGCCCCGGAAGAGATAGGATTGCACACCGATGGCGCATCGCCTGAAATTTGTTGTTTCAAAAATGATATGGCTGCCGATAATTATTGGCGCGCTGTTATTTTACGGCTGGTATCTGCCGTTTCGTTCCGCCTCAACTATGACCGATGCAGAGCGCGGGGTTATCTTATTTTGGTATGACCGCGCGCTGTACACCGTCAATGCCGATGGCGCCCGGTTAACCCGCCTTAGCCCCGCCGCCGAGGCTGACCCCAAACGGCAAATTGCCGTGTCGCCGGGATGTACCGTCGAAATGGATGCCGGATGTTATGTGTTGATAAAACACGTTTTGTACGACCCGCTGGGGCATGGCGAACCGCTGCCGATAAACCGCCACTATCAGTGGATAAATGCGCCCGGCGTGTGGGCGCCCGACGGCAACCATTTGGCATACATGATGGCACACGCCGACAGTGGCGAGCGGGCACTGATGGCATATAACGTGCCGGCGCAAACCGTTTGGCGCATCGCCGACGAAATTGACGACTCGGTTGTGCCGGCGTGGTCTGCCGGCTGCACCAACATCGAAGCGGATGATTGTTACATAGCCTACGGCGTAAAAACACCGCCGGGCGAATCGGGCAACCGCATCGCCGTGCAAACCATCGCCACCGGTAAAACGCGAATTTTGGCGACGCTCAGCGGGCGCGGGCATGTTTTGCGTTGGTCGAATGACGACAAACTATTTTACGGCGGCGGCGAAGTGGGGTGGTATAACGCCTTCACAAATCAGCCGCTGAAAATCGGGCAAAAGAATGTTACGGTCAGTGCGGTATCGCCGGATATGATGTATGTGGCATACAACACGGTGCCATCGCCGCAAATGCCCGCCGAATTGTGGCTGGCGCCAAATACCGCATCCGCACCCCCGGAAATGTTGTTTGTGTTCAAAAACAATGACAGCAACGAACAATCGGCGCCTCAGCAAATATTATGGTCAACCGATGGAAAATCATTCTTGGCGTTTGACCAAGGGGAGTTAATTCACTATAACATCCAGCGGAAAACGGCAGAAAGGCTGTATCGCAACGATGCCCATCACATCTTTGAAAATTACGTGTTTTCCCCCAATCGGAATGGCGTGGCGTTGGTTGAAAAGCCGATTGCGTTGCCCGACCCCCGGTATCGTTTGTTTGTAGTTTGGAACACCGGCGAGATAACCACATTACTACCGGCATCCCAAACACCCATCATCGTGCTGGCGTGGTTACCCGCCGATTTTTCGCGGAAATTATTGCCGGCTTTAGAAACGGATTTATCATAAAGCGTGAAAGATAATGGATAACGAAGAAATTGTCTACTTGAAAAGTGAAGATGAATTTAACCGTGCCCGCCGCAAAGCACTGCTAGAAGAAATTATTGCGGGTATCAGCGGCTCTCGGCTCGATTTGCTCTCGTTTGAAGAAGTTGTGCAAAAACTTCGATTGCGAAACACTATTAACCGGGGCTTACAAGATATACCTTTGAAACAAATCTCGGGCAGTTGCGGGCGTTATACCGATTTTACCCGTACCTTCACCCCGCGGCGTGCCGGTCGAGACAAAGAACGCTGGCGGCAAATCTACACCCTGGCAGTCACGGGGAAAGGGTTTCCACCCATCGAAGTATATAAAATTGACCAAGTTTATTTTGTGCGCGACGGCAACCATCGCGTTTCGGTGGCGCGGGAACTCGGTTGGGAGACAATTCAAGCCTATGTTACCGAATTGCCGACGGTTTTCACCCTCACCCCGGACGCAAAACCGGACGACCTGCTGATAAAAGAAGAATGCGCCATCTTTTTGGAAAAAACGCGGCTTCACGAATTAAAACCGGATGCCGACATCACCTTCACCACACCGGGGCACTATAACCGGCTGTTGCGACAAATTTCGGTGTACCGGTACTATCTTTCCAAGCGTCGCACTGACATACCCAACTATGAA
>CAYPNZ010000119.1:0-7570 GCA_964411845.1 uncultured Anaerolineaceae bacterium | reverse complement strand
GGATATTGTGCTGATTGAACCGCGCCCCGATGACCACCAAATGTTCTTTTACAATGTGATGCGCTATTCGGCGCGGCGCACCATTGCCGAACATGGTTTCGAGGCGGTAACACTGGGGCTGGCGGAAAATCATCGCTTTTTCCGCGATATTCTGCACCGGCACAACATTCCCATCAACCGCACGCTGGCGGAATCGGAATTGCAGGAAATTCGGCAATCGGCGTATAACCAGCAGGTCATCAAACATGTATTGGAACGCCGCACGGGAGAAGATGTGGGGGTGGTGGATAAATTGAAACGGACGCTGGCAGAGTTGGAAATCGCGCTGGAAAAACGCGAAACCGAATCGGCGACGGGGTAAATTTGCCCGCCGGCTCCGGTTGGATTTTGGTAACTGTTCAGCCTGTTATTGCGAAGCCCGTTAGGGTTAAAGCAATCCCCGACGACTGTAACCGGAGATTGCTTCGCCGCGCTCGCAATGACAAATTTAACGGGCACTGCTGAACAATTTTTGTTACTTTCCAATCTCCAACTTTTCCAGCACGGCGGGATATAACGCCCGCCCCTGCGAAAAAATTTCGCCGAGCGCCAGGGTTTTCCATACCGGACCGCGCACCGTCACCTTTTTGGCGGCAACCGCTTTTTTGAGCGATTGTTCGCCCAGAAAAATTTGATGCAGCACATCGGCTGTCATGCCGACTTGCACGTCCGCCCGTAATTTTGTCGCCCCGAAGGTGGCAACGGGCGGATTTTTGCGTCCGTTCAGGGTGATGGCGCAATCGGGCTGGGTGCAATTCAGGCGGATGACCACTTTCGATTTGCTGACGGCGCGGGTGGCATTGCCGTTTTGTGCCTGCAATTGCGAAAAAAGCGCGTCGAAGACGCGGTAAACTTCATCGGCAGAGGAAAATACGGGCATCGGTAAACCTCATTGGGGCAGATGTTGTTTGCGCAGCGCGGCGATGGCATCTTTTATTTCGCCGGCGAGCGTCAGGGTGGCGGCAACTTCCGAACCGGCGGTGTCGGCGGGGAAATCGGTGATGGGGCTGCCGAAGGCAATTGTCCATTGCACGGGGATGGGCAATTGTCCCAAAACGCTCATCCACGGGGCAAAAGATGCGGGCAGCGCGGCATCTCCGGCGGCAACGCGGGCGGCGGTATCTGTGCCTGCCACACCGACGATTGCCACGGGAACAATCGGCGCGCCGGTGCTGTTTGCCAGCCGGGCGGCATCAAGCCACGAAATGCCGCTATCGGATTCGTCGGTGGGGTAGACGGCAACCACTTCATCCTGCGCCAGCAGTTTTTCTCCGTTTTTGATGTTTGCCGGGGCTTGCCCGGTTTTATCAAAAATGATGGAAAAGAAGGGTACGCCGGCAAAGGTGGTATTGTACAGCGAACGCACCTGCCGCATATCGGGGTGTTCGGTGGCAACGGCGGTGGCAACCATGGCGCCAATCCACGGGTATTGTCCGGCGGCATCGCCAACCAGCAGGGCGCGCCCGTCTTCGGGGATATTTTCCACGCCGTCGGTTTCGATGCGCCAGTACATTTTGTACAAAAAGTCGAAAAACGGCTGCACGGCTTGGGCAAATTCCCAATCCATTCCCCATTCGTCCGTTTCATATTCCCCGGTGATGCGCCGTTTCAAAAAATCGCGCTGATATTCCAGCGTGTAATTCAGCATGTACCACACGCCTTTCCATGTATCCACATCGAGCAAATCGCTGCCGACGGCGTTTTGCAGCCGAGAGAGCAGGCGCGGGCGTTTGCCGACGACTGCGCGCAGGGTGCGGCTGACCAATTTTGCCGTGCCCCGCACCGAAAACGGCGGCGGGCTGTAATTCGGGCTGATGGCGCGGATACGGTCTGCCAGTGCGTCCAATTCTTCGATGAGCTGCGCCCGCAGGTCATCGGCGGAAGGCGATTTTGGCGGGGCGTCGGCGGCGGGGTTCGGTTGGTGCAGGCGGCAAAAATCGGAATTCGGCAGGGCGAAATTTTTGCAGCGGGTGCCTTTTCGGGTTATGGCAGCGCATTGTTGGCGCGGTTGGTCGGACATAATCATATCCTTTCATTGCGAATAGCAAATGACGAATTTTATCCCGCTTCACTGTTAACGGTGGTTTGCAGTTGTTTGATGCGTTTGACACGGGCGGCTTGGTCGGGTGAAAGATGGCGAAAATAATCGTGCGCGGCGAAGGCTTGCACGGTTTCTTCTGCCGACCGGGCAGGGAAGAAACCGAAATCATCTTCCATTTTTGAAAGGTCCGCTACCAGCCGGAACCGCAGAAAATCGGGATGCAGCGGAAAAGTTCGCCGGCGCAAGCGGTTGGTTCTTTCCACCCGCCAGCGCAGGTACGCTACCGGATGCGGCACGGGCAGCGGAATTTTTCCCGCCAGCGCGATGATGCGGCTGAGCGGCAGCGGCGGGGCGGCGGCAATGTTGAAGATACCGTCGGCGGCGCTGGTGACGGCGTGCGCCAGGGCGTCGGCGGCATCATCTTCGTGCAAAAGTTGCATCAGCGGCTCGAAACCCATCAGCATAACCGGGACGCGCTGAGCGAGCAGCGCCACCAACGGCGAGGTAACGGTTGCGCCCACAATGTGCGCCATCCGCAAAACGGCAATTTTCAGCGCGCCGCGATAACCGGCTGCCAGTAATTCGATGTCGCGCAGCAATTTGGTGGCGGGGTCGGGGGTGGTGTGTGGCAGCGGATGCGTTTCCGGCAGATGAGCGGGCGCGGCGGCAGATGCGCCATATACCCGCGTGCTGCTTTTGATGACCACTTGTTCAACACCGGCAGCGGCGCACGCCGACAGCAGTTTTGCCGCGGCGGAAATATCGGGGCGGCGGGGCAAGTGGCACACTGCCGTAACTTGTTCGCGGCGCAGAATATCGGTTAAATTTGCAGTGGTCAAATCACTTTTGATGAATGTGTCGGCGGTGTCGGGCAGGTCGGGGGCGCGGGTGTCAATGCCCACCACGCGCCATGCGTCGCGGGGGATGCGCTGTGCCAATTTTTCGCCCCAGTAGCCGGCAATATCGGTGATGAGTAATGTTTGTTGAGTCATAATTGGTTCCGTTTGCTGAAAAAGATTCCGGCGAGCGCGCCTGCCGCTATTCCCGCGGCGAGCGCCCAACCGGGCAAGTTGGCGCGGCGGGCTGCGCCCTTTTTCGCGCGGTCGGGCAATTGCAGCGATTGCAGTTCCGCCAGTTTTTCGGGGTGGCGGCGCAGTTCGTCAGCCAGTTCGCGTTTGCGGGCGATATCTTCATCCGTCAGAAATTGTCCGTGACTGCGCAGCCCGGAAAGTTTCAAGCCGTGTTTTTTGAACAGGCGATAAATTTCTTTCACCCGCTCAATTTCGATGTTCCGCCCGACGGTGTAATCTTCAAACCGTCCTTCCAGCGTCAGCAGGGCGGTTTCTGCCAAACAGGCATACGCCACTTTCGGCGGCAATCCGATGTCATAACCGAAATCGGGGTCGCCGGGGAGCAGAATTTCCCCCGATTCGATGACGAGCACATCGGGGCGCAGGGCGGCTTCTGCGGCGGTGATGTCCGGCGGGCGGGCAATATCGCAGATAACGGCGCCCGGTTTGCACTGGGTGATGTCCACAATGCGGGTGTTCAGCGCGGTGGTGGTGGTAACAATCAAATCTGCCGCCGAAACATATTCATCGGCGCCGGTGCTGATGGTCACCCGGGCGTGGGGTGTTTCGCTTTCGATGGTGCGTTTCAGTTGGATGAGTTTTTCGGGGCGCGGGGCAACCAGGGTGATGTTCGGCACCGCCATTGCCAGCAGCCGCGAGCATACCGAGCCGATGGAACCGGTGGCACCGATGACCATCACATTGCCTTTATGCGCGTCTGCCAAATTGGTGCCCATTTTAACCGCCGCCTGTTTGGCGGTTTCCAGCGTTGCCGCCACGGTCAGGCTGTTGCCGGAGGTGATGGCGATGTCGGCTTTTTGCGCCACGGTAATGCCCGCATCGCCCACCACCGAGGTGAACGCGCCCAGCCCCATAATGCGCGCGCCATAGCGTTCTGCCATGCGTGCCGCGCGGATGAGCCGGCGATACACAAAACCGGTATCGCGGCGCATCAGTTCTTTCGGCGTTGCGCCCAGGGTGATGAGATAGCCTTCGGCTTTTTGCCCGGTGGCGGGACTTTCAATGCCTTTTATTTTGCTGACAAAAAACGGGGGGATGAACGCGGCTGCCCATTCCACCAAACTGTCGGGCAAAAAGCGCGTCCAGCGGAATGCGGGATGCTTGTGGATGAATTCTACTGCCAGCGGGTGTATCACAAAAGCGAAACGATTGACCTGCGCGGCTTCCGGCTGTAAATAGCGAATGCCGGGTTGCCAGTGCAGGTCTGCCATCAAATTGAGATAGGTGTTTTCGGTTAACGGGGTATCGGTATCGGGGCGAATGGCAACCAGACAGGCTTCAAACGTGGCGGCGCAGTGTTGCGATAACGGGGCATCGCCCAGCGGGGGGATGGTGGTGACGATGCCTTCCGCGCCGCGGGCGGTCAAATCGGCTATATCGTCGTTTGACGCATTTTCGGCGACAATCCACTTCCCTTTGAGCGATTTCGGTGCATATCGCCGGATGCTGCCCATATCGCCCGCCAGCACATCTGCCCATTGGAACGGCGCGGTACTGCGCGGCACGCCGGCGCTGCCGGGCGCGGGGAAAAGTTGGCTGAACGAAAAATCTTTCATTTGCGCCAATGCCGGTTTGGCAATTGTGCCGAGAGCGGCGCTGCGCCCTATGCCGATGGGGTCGGGCAGGGCGAAATAAACGATGGGGTCGGCGTGACGCACATCGTCGGTGTATTGCGCCAAAGCCTGCGCCAGCCCGTGATGGTTGGTCAGCGGCACCATCAGCACGTGTTTTCGCGCCCAAATGCCCGGTTCGGCATCTGCTGCCAAACGTACCGCCCAGCGTTCCATGGTGGCTTGCACGCCGCTGCCGTCCACCACCGGCGTTTTTTTTGCGGCGGAAAAAAGGCTGTCGGCGCGGCTGTGGGTTACTTTTTGCTTGCCCAGCCGCAACGTGCGTGTTACCCCGCGCAGGGCAATGGCATCTACCGTGCCGTCCAGTTCGGCGATGCGGGTCGCCATTTCATCCAAATTTTTATTGCAACCAATGTGCTGCACCGAAATTTCGTGCCCCAACAGCGACAGGGTTTCGGTGCGCGGTTCGGTATTTCGATAGTGCAGGGTAACAATTTTTGCCATACGTACCTCTATTTCATCACCAAATCGCCATAGCCTTTTTCTTTCAGCAGAGCGGGATAGACGGCATACAGCGGTTTGATGGCGGGTAGCAATTTTAAAATTTTGGGGATGGGACCTTTTGCCACAATTTCTTTTTTCGACAGCGCCGCCATCAGGTTTACCTTTCCGTGCCAAAATGCGTGAGCGACATCCGCTTTCATGGTCATCACCACATCCGGTTTCAGGTCGCATTCACCGTGGATGACATCCACAAATGCGCCGGGTTGGGTCGGCTTACCTTTGGCGTTGATGGTGGTCATCGCCTCGGGGTCGGTATATCGAAATTGCAGCACCAATTTCGATTTTGCGATTTTGGGTCCGACTTTCGGGTCTTTTTTGGCGCGGTCCATCAATTCGCCAACGGTTTCGTAAAACTGTTCGCTTGATTTGAATACAGCCATTGTTTTGCCTGCCTTTTGTATGGTGGGAAAAATTGATTGTGTATGATTATTATAGCGAGTGCGGCGTTCTGCGTCAACAGAAAAAGGCTTGACATTTATGACGCAGTGTGTTATAATGATGACAAATAACGCAATGCGTTATAAATTCTGAAAGATAATGGCTCAAACGAGTTTGGGCAGGAGGTAAAAATGGTAACCAAAGCGAAAGAAGTAAAAGAAAAAGTGCAGAATGGTGCAACCGGCAATCCGATTTTTGAAAGCGTGCGAAAAATTTTGCTGGCGGGCGTCGGCGCGGTATCGTTGGCGCAAAGTGAAGTGGAAGACTTTGTGAACAAGCTAATTGAACGGGGCGAAATCAAAGAAAAAGACGGGCGCAAATTGATTGATGAACTGCGGGAAAAACAGCGCAAACAAACCAAAAAAGCCGAAAAAGAACTCGACAAACGCCTGGATGACATTCTGGCGCGGCTGAACATTCCCACCCGCTCTGACATTGATGCCCTGAACAAAAAAATCGCGGAACTCACCAAAAAAATTGACGAACTGAAAAAATCCGCATAACGGCAACATTCTGTAATTTACACTGTAAGGGCGACTCGCGAGTCGCCCTTATTTTTTTGCTTGTGTTTTCCGCACAGTCGTTTTATAATGTTCATAACGCAGTGGATTAAAACCAATGTCCGCAAAGGTTGCCAGATGCAAACAATAAAACGATACCCCAACCGTAAACTTTATCATACCGAGCAGAAAAAATACATTACGCTGGAAGGTATTGCCGAACTCATTCGGCAGGGCGAGGAAGTGCGGGTGGTAGATTACAGCACCGGCGAAGACCTGACGGCGGTGACGCTGTCGCAGATAATTTTTGAGCAAGAGAAAAAACGCGGCGGCTTTTTGCCGCAATCGGTGCTGGCGGGGTTAATTCGCTCCGGCGGCGATACGGTGCATGCCGTGCGGCGCACGCTGGAGTCATCGTTGGGAATGGCACAGGATGTTGGGGAAGAAATTGAGCAACGGGTGCGCGCGTTGATTGACAGCGGTGAACTCGGCGCGGAAGAGGGTGAACGCCTGCTGCAAAAATTGTTGTCGGCGGGTAAAGCGTTGCCACCGGTGGTACAGCCCATCGAAGCGCAATTGCGCCGCGCCCTGACCAAACGGGGCATCCCCACCCGAGAAGAATTGGATGAACTGAATCGCTATATTGATGCGCTGGCGTCGAAGATTGATGATTTGAACCGTGATGCGTGAGAATATCACATTTTCACGCATCACGTTTTATTCCTCACTCCACCGGCGAGCCGTAAGCGGCGAATTCCACCAAACCGGTGTTGCCGCCGTTGCTTGCCATCACGTCCAGCCGCAGGGTTGAGGCTTCCGCGTCCACTTCAAACCGATACGGCTTCCCGGCATCGGGCAACTCAAACGGACCCAATACGTCCCCGCCATCGGTGGTGACGGTGAATTTGAAGATTTGCGCGGTATTGTTGCTCATTGAGCGCGTCCACACTTCAATGGCGTTGATGCGCGATTTTTTTGCCAGCGCAATTTCGAGGAACGCATTATCGCCGTCACCATTGGATGACCATTCCGTGGCGCGGTTGCCGTCGAGCGCGCCGTTGGCGCCCCACGTGGCATCATTCGCCGCCCCGCCGTAATTGCTGCTTACCGCAATCACCTTCGCGCCCGCTTCCATGGAAGCCAAATTGATTTCGGTGCTTTCCGGTGCGGGAGGCGTGCGGAAGGTCATATCATCGCTCATGTAGACCGTGCCGTCTTCCGCCGAGCCTTGCAGCCGGTAATGATAGACGGTATCCGGCTTCAGATCCGCCATCAACGGGTGATGGTCGGTGTGCGCGCCGCCCGCCATATCCTGGTCGAGCGTCA
>CAYPNZ010000118.1:0-7571 GCA_964411845.1 uncultured Anaerolineaceae bacterium | reverse complement strand
TTGATGCAGTTTTGGCGGTTCGGAAGTGAGTACCGCTTTTTTGATGCGTTCAATTTTAAATGGTACAGTTTTTTCCATTACATCGCTATAGCCAATTAAATAAACGCTGTCACTCCACGGCGATGGTTGTATCAAATACGGACTGACACCGTGTACCAGCGTGGTATCACTTTTCAAACCGGTATACCAGATACGAACTTTGCTCTGTTCCGTCCACGCTTGAACCAAAACCTCAAAAATTCTATCGCGTTTTTCAGCATTAGGTGTGTCAGGAAGTTTGGTTGCGGCTTTCACTAATTGCTCTGCCATTGGTTGATACATTGCCAATGCCAGTTTTTCCAATGCGTTCCGGCTGTGTTTTTTGCTGAGTGTATTTTGCCGAACAGATTTTAGGGCTTGTGTCAATAAGATGGTTGATTCTTCGGCTTTTAGACGAATGTTGGCAAGAAAATATTTGCGATTGATGCGATATTTGCCTCTGTGGGGTGTTTCAAAAACAATACCGGTATCTTCTAATCTTCTGCGGGCTTTATAAATGGCACTACGAGTTGTATTGAAGCGTTTTGCCAATTCTTCATCGCTGTAACCCCAACTGGGTTGGGCATAGATACGTTTTAACTCTTCCATATCAATTGTACGTGACATTATTGCCTCCATTTGTTATGACACGTTTATTATAAAGGGTATTTGTTTCCCACACGGAAACATTTAAAATAAATTGGCAAAAAATTCGTAAAATTTAACCCGATTTATAACCATTATATCCACAAAATTGCGAATTTGCACGGAATTTTGGCAACAAAAAACGGTCATCCGTTTGTTTGAACGGATGACCGCCGCCTTACCGATGTTCAATCTTCCGGGTTTACCGGCGAAACGCGCACGGTTTCTTCCCGCCGCACCGATACAAGCCCCGGCGGCGCACCTTTGATGGCACGGACGTATTTTTTGCGCGTTACTATCACATCCGTTTGTGCCGCACCGCGATTTTTGGAAAAATATGCCGCCACACCCGCCGCCCATGCGATGGTGCGCGCCGGCGGCTCGCCCTCTGCGGTGGAAATGACCACATGCGCGCCCGGTACACCCCGCGCGTGCAGCCAAATATCGTTGGGTGCGGCACGTTCAAATGTCAGCCGCTGATTTTGCACGGCGTTTCTGCCCACCCATACCGAAAATCCATCGGGCGAGGTGTAGCGGCGCGGTTGCCCGGCAGTTTTTTCTTTTTTGCGTTTTTGGGGATTTTTGCGGATATTTTCCCCCGTCAGCGCCAATAGCGCCGCCGCCACCGCGTCAATTTCCGGGCGACTTTCCGCATTTTCCAAATCGAATTGCAGTTGCTGCAAATATTCCAACTCGCGGGCAACGATGGTTTGCTGTTGGGGGATGATGTCGGCGGCACGTTTGGCTTTTTGATACCGCGCAAAATACCGTTGGGCATTTTCGGCGGGGGAAAGTGCCGGGTCAAGCGTAATTTCCAGCGTTTTTCCGTCCGTCCAATCCACCGACAGTAAAGTTTGCCGCGGTTTGATTTGCCAACTGTTCGCCAAAATTGCATTTCCCTTTTGTTTGAAAATTTCCGGGTCGTCCAGCCGTGCCGCATCTTCCGCCAATTTTTGGGCGCGACGCTGCAATCGTTCCTGTGCCGCTTTGATGCGTTGACGCACCGGCAGGCGCGCGGCAAAATAGCCGTCGGCGGCGGGGGTGTCGGCGCGGGAAAAATGGGCGGCAACAGCGGCAGATATGCTGTCAACCGGTTTGGCGCGGGGATGATGGGTCAGCGCGATGGGGGCAAACAGTTCCACGGCGTGTGCCTGCGAAAAAACGGCGTGCGGCTGCCAAGCGTGGTCGGTAATGTGACGATAAACCAGCCGGATGGTTTCCAGCAGGGCGATGGGGTCGATGATAGCGGCGGCGGGGGTATCGGTATCGCCTGTGGCGCGAAAAACGATTTCCCGCGCAATGAGCGGACTCAAGCCCGCCAAATGGCGCACCAACGTTTTGGGCAGTGGGGTATCGGCGGGGGCGGCGCGTAAAATTGCGGATAGCCGTTCCGGCGATAGCGCGTCCGGTGCGATTTTCGGCTGAGCGGGGGGCAGGGTGTACGGATGGTTGGGCAGCAACGGGCGGCTGTGTTCGCTTTTGGTGGGGGCGGGGCGCACAACTGCCAAAATGCGGTCGGTATCATCCAGAAAAATAAGATTGCTGCGCGTGCCCATCAGTTCGACCACCAATGTGCTGTTGCCGAGCGTCCCCGAAAAGTGGAACAGAAGCACTCGCTCAAAAGGGGGCTGTTCAATGGTCAACAGCAAACTGCCGCGCAGATATTTTCGCAGCAGTTGGAAGAGGGGGCTGGGCGGGGCATCGCCGCGGCGTGGTTTTTGCGGTTGCAGGTGTACCCGCGGCGCAGACGGTTCGGCGGAAATGAGCAGGTAGCGTCGTTGGCGTTGGGCGTAAATTTCCAGCCCGAAAATGCGGCGCGATACTTGCACGATGTGCTGCACGCGCCCGCCCATAATTTCCATCCGAAATTCATCTGCCAGCGCGGCAATTGAAAAAGCGTCGAGGTTCATAGGGGGTTTCGGGTTTCAAGTTTCAAGTTTCAGGTTCAAAGTTCAAGGTTTCAAGTTTGGGGTTTATGCAAATCGGCTAAAAAGGCGGCTTGGGTTTTGGGAACGGTTGGTATGGATGCGGGTTGCAAATTAAAAAGCCGAAGGGGCATCCTCCGGCTTGTGTTTGTGTGCAAAAAGGCATTAAAATAACTGAAAGCGGCTTGATGCTTTGACGACTTTATGCCGGTAATCGGTTACATACCCCAGCAGTTTGGCGTGGAGTGTTTCCCATTCCGGGCTTTTTAGGGCTTCTACCATCGCATCCAAATCATCGGCAACAAAGCCCATTAAAATTTGCGGAGCGTCGCCGTAAACGGTGTACCATGCTTCCGAAGGGCGCAGCCCAAGCCGCATGACGCCGGGGGCAAATTCTCGCACGGTGAAATCGAAGTATTCATCTTCTTGTCCGGGTTTGATATTCCACGTTGCCAGTAATTTTATCATAGGATGCCGTCGGTTTTGATAGTTGCTGTGTAGAGCATATCAGAAATCGGCTGAACAGGCAAGCAGAACGGGGTAAAAAATTAAGGTATGATATAGGTGGCAATAATTTCGCCTTTGATGTTTTTCAAAGTAAGGGTATTGCCGCTTTGCCACGCCGGTTGGTTAAGCCCCCAGTATAAATCGGTATATGAATCGCTGCCGGTGGCGGTATGAATGGCAACTTGCCCGCCGTTAAATAAAAACATGTTGGGGAAAGTGTAGGTTCCGGCAGCCGAGCCGCTCAGTGTCCAGCCGACCAATTGCACGCCGGGACCGGTGTTGGCGATGAGAACCTGCTCTTCGTCCAATTTGCCGTAACCCAAAACGTTGGTGATGTTCACGGAATTTGGCCGGGGGGGGGGGGGGGGGGGGGGGGGAGGGGGGGGGGGCGAGGGGGGGGGGGTGAACGAGATGTCGGCGGGGGGCAAAACAAATTCGGTGGTGGCTTGCGGTACAGATGCCGCCGGAATGATGGTGGCGGTGGGGGTTGGGGTGGGCAGCGGTTGACCGGCGGCAGGAATGTACAGCGTTTGCCCCACCCGAATGAGATTGGGGTCGGTCAAGCTGTTCATTGCCATCAAATCATCGGTGGTAATGCCGAATTGTTCGGCAATGGTGCCCAGTGTGTCGCCGGTTTGTACCACATATTCCAGCGGTTCGGCGCGCGGGGTGGGGGTTGGCGTCGGTTGTGTTTTAGCCGGTGTGGCGGTGGCGGAGCCTGCGGCGGGGGTGTCGGCGGCAACCGATTTGCCGGTATTGGCGGGTGGTGCGCCATACAGCCACGGTCCAACCACCAGCACGGCCAACAGGCTGATAACCAGCGAAATCAACGCATTGATACCGATGATGGTCCACAAGGTTTGTGATGAAATTTCAACGGTATTTTTTGATGAGATTCGGTTGATTCGAGATGATTTTCGCATAGGGTCTATCATACCTGCTATTATAACAGTATTATGGTACTAAGGCAAGTTTGTTATGGTTAAGTTGAGGCGGTGCGGTGCAGTTTGAATATCACCACAAACGAATGCCCGTCGCCATGGTTGGGAATGTCGGAGCGCAGCCCGCTGACGGTATCGGCGGGGATGAGCCGGTCGTTCAATTCGATGCCGGTAATGGTGTAGGTGTTGCCCGCCCACAGCGGCATATTCCCTCCCGGTTCGGTGACGGGTTTTTCGATGAGGATGCGCAGGCGTGCGCCGTTTTGGTTTTTCAGCAGCACCACCGCGTTGAAAACGCGCCGGTCGTTTTCGTCAATCACATCCAGATACAGTGTGCCGCGCGCCAAACGGTCGTCATCGGTAACATGGTGGATGGATTCCACCGTGCAGATTTCGGCGGGGGTGTATGGCGATATTTTCACGCCCAGCGCGGCGGCGTCGTTGGGGGGAGTATCGGCGGCGGGCGGCGGCGCGGGCTGGGTATCGGGGGTATCGGGTGTGTCCGGTGTATCCGGTGCAGGTGGCGGGGTTGGGGTGTTGTCGGCGTTTCCCTCGGAGGTATCCGGCGGTGGGGCGGAGGTGTCGGCTGTATCCGGTTCCGGTGGCGGGGCAGGGGTGTCGGTTGGCGGTTCGGGTTCCGGTTTCGGTTCTGCCGGCGGTTTGCCGTGCAATTTAAAGGTGAGCAGAAAACTGGTGGTATCAAAATTGGAATTGGGGTTTTCGCCGCCCAAACCCAAATTGTGAATGATGTCGGATGGGTAATCGTTATGCACCACTTTCAGGCTGTATGTGCCGAGAGTGGCGGTCATACGGTAATTGCCCAAAAATTCATCGAGCCACCCTTTGGTTTCAATAATGTCTGTGGCGCCGGGGCGCATAACGGCTACTTTTGCGCCGGTGACGGGTTTTTCGTTTTCGTCCAGCACTTTTACCATAATGTATCCCTGAGGCAGGGGGCGCACCGGGTTCAATTCGTTTTTGTCTTGCCACAAGCCGGAAATCACCTTCCATTTTGGGGTATTGTCGTTGGCGGCAGCCGGTTCCACGCGGATGCCGTTGCCCAAATAAGGCAAGCGGTGGTCCCATTCCGGCACGTTGGGGCGCACGTTTTGGCGCAGTTGCCATTCGGGGGGCACGGGTCCGTCGGCGCGGATTTTTGGGGGCAGGTTGCGCAGCATGTTGATGATGGGCAGTTCGCCGTGCAGTCCGAATTTTTTATCGTACCAATGGGTGAACCATGCGCCCTGTTCCCACTGCCCGGAAGTATCGTGCCCGAAGGCGCGTTCGCCGATGTGCCACGGCATCACAGCGAACAGGTAATCGGGCACGGGGGTGTTGACGGTTGTACCGTCGGGGCGGTTGATGGTCATATCCACATCGCCCTGAATGAATTTGAACATTTGCAGGTTCAATTCAGAAGCGCGTTGGGCGGTCGGTTCGGGGTAAAACGGGTCGAGCCGGTCGCCGGTTTCCCAGCCGCCTTCGGTCATCATAATCGGCAGCGGGTCAAGCCCGGCGGCAACAACCAAATTGTGCCAGTATTCATACGCGCGGAAACAGGTTTTATCCTGCATAATGGTGATGTGCGGATTTTTTTGCGCGGCGCGAAGTTGGTTTACCTGCTGGCGGGTCATATTGTGCCAGCAAAATTCAATAGTTTCGGCATCTGTCCAAAAATCGGGCTGCCCCTGATTGAGCCATGCTTCTTCCGAAACGGGGTCGCCGAACATACGCACGCGGTCGTTGGGGTAGTTAAAAGGTCGCCCTTTGCCGTAATTGTGCAGCGAAATCCACAGCCCGCGTTCGCAAACCTGCCGCCCGTCGGGGTGGGCAAGCAGAATTTCGATGGGGTTGCGGGTTTCGCCGGGACCGGGGTTGAACGCCACAAACGCCGGAAACCCGCCCATTGCTTGAATGCGGTGGGCATCGTAAATTAAATTTTTGATGACAATTTCTTCCCAACCGGGGGGACGGCGCAGCCCTTTCCATTCCACATCGGCATCGGGTTCGTTGTTTGTTTCAAAATAGCGCGCGCCCAATTTTATCAGCCGGTCAATGGTTTTTTCCACCGCACCGCCGAGCCGGGTGGGGTTTTTGCTGATAAAACGGCAAACGGGCATTACCTCAATATCCACCAGCCGTTTTACCAGCGCCTCGGCGTTATAATCGGGGGGGACGTTAATTTTTATCCATTTGAAGCCCAATTCCAAAATGCGCTTTTGCCATTTCAGCCAATCTTTGCGCCCCCATTGATACTGGCTGGGCGACCAGTGGATGCCGCGCCCGCTGTCGGCTGGGGGGCGGGGATATTCGCTCAATTTCATGATGACCTCCGGCGGATAAAAATAGTTGTATGGAGATTGTACCTCAATTGCCGTTGACGGTGAAGTATGGACGGGTATAATGGTAGTTGTCGGTTGTCAGAAAATAGGAGTGTGTTATGTTGCCCGCCGAATTGAAAACGATGTTGACGAAAATTGCCGCCGGTAACGGGTTGATAACCGTGTTAACCGGTGCGGGTATTTCTGCCGAAAGCGGTATTCCCACGTTTCGCGGCAAAGAAGGTTATTGGACGGTCGGCGCCACCGAATACCATCCGCAATCTATGGCGACCTTTGCCATGTTCCGCGAGCAACCGCCGGAAGTATGGCGCTGGTATCTGTATCGGCGGGGGGTGTGCCGCCGTGCCGAACCGAATACCGGGCATTTGGCGCTGGCGGCGCTGGAAAAAGCGTTCGGCGACCGGTTTTTGCTGATAACCCAAAATGTGGACGGGCTTCATTTGCGGGCGGGCAATTCGCCGGCGCGAACATATCAAATTCACGGCAATATTGATTTTATGCGCTGCGCCGATGATTGCACCGATGAAATTTTTCCGCTGCCCGCCGGTTTTTGGCTGAATACCAAAAATGACCCGTTGCCGGCAAATGCCGAATCGGTGCTGCGCTGTCCGCACTGTGGCGGCATAACGCGCCCGCACGTGTTGTGGTTTGATGAATATTATGATGAAACGCATTACCGGTTTAATTCGTCGCTGCGCGCCGCCGGGCGCACCGATTTGCTGTTGGTGGTGGGCAGCAGCGGCGCAACCAATTTGCCGCTGCAAGTGGCGGCACTGGTCGGCGAGCGTGGCGGTGTGATTGTGGATGTGAATGTGCAGCCCAATCCGTTCAGCGCGTATGCCGAAGATACCGGCGGGTTTTTTCTGCAATCTGCCGCCGGTAATGCGCTGCCGGAAATTGCATCGGCGTTGGGGGTGACGGGTTAGGTGCCGGTTTTATGCGGGGCAAACGTTAACAGAACCTAATATGCCTCGCCTGAAAAAAGGTCGATTTTTCACCACAGCACCCGCAGGGCACAGGCGGCGCAGAGAAGCAGAGAAATTCATATTTTTGTGTTTGGCGTCAAATTTGTCGGCAAAATCGCAGATACTGCCATATAGGTGGCTCTCAAACTTTGGTAGTGGCTCAATTGTAAGTGATAACTGTCGTACCTCAATACATCGTGTGAGGGATTGAAGCACATTAACAAGTGA
>CAYPNZ010000117.1:6922-7722 GCA_964411845.1 uncultured Anaerolineaceae bacterium | reverse complement strand
TTTTAACAATCTGCGCAATCTCTGTTTATCTGCGTTCTATTCTTTATGCACCTAAATAGTCACAAAACGAGGTGATGGGATATGCTCGCACACCGAAAACTGATTTTTGTTGCCGCTTTGGTATTTTTACTGACACTGCCGGCAGTGGTTTTGGCAGATGCGCCGTTTGGCGCGCCGATTTTCGCACCGGATGGCAGCCGGCGGGTGTGGGTGCGAAATGAATTTGGCGCGGCGGAATTGTGGTTCGCCGCCGAAAATACCCCCGCCCGCCGCATTTTGTCCCTCCCCGGCGAACTCATCGGCGAAGTGCGCTGGTCGCCCGACAGCCGCGCGATAGTTTTCATCCGCACACCGTTGGGCAATGTCACCGATGCCGCCGCCGAAGTGTGGCGGCTCGATATTGCCGCAAACCGGCTCATCCGGCTGACGCGCAACAACCTGCCCGACCATTTGCCGCGCTGGGCGGCAGACGGGCGCACCGTCACCGTGCGCCGCGGCGCAAAAACCGTCACCCTGCCCGCCGACCGTCTTTCGGTGGACGATACCCCCGCCCCCGCGCTGCATTTTTCGCCCCTGCAATTGACACGCACCACCGCGCTGACCGCCCCCGCCGAAATTCGCGTCATCCACAGTGAATACAACACTTGCCGCCCCGATACCCCCGTCGGGCGGATTGACGCCATCCCCTTTGAGGAATATGTGAAACGGGTGGTGCCGCACGAAGTTTATCCGTCGTGGGATGCGGCGGCACTGCAAGCTCAAGCCGTCGCCGCGCGAACATATGCGTGGTATCAATATCT
>CAYPNZ010000117.1:4357-6912 GCA_964411845.1 uncultured Anaerolineaceae bacterium | reverse complement strand
GTGACCCCGCCGCCGCATGGCACGTGACCGACTGGGTGGACTATCAATATATGTGCGATACCACCGACCCGCGCACCGATGCCGCCGTGGATGCCACCGCCGGGGAATATGTGGCATATCAAAACGCGCCGATTGTTGCCATGTACAGCGCCGAAAACGGCAGTCCCACCCGCAGCAACCCGTATGCGGATTACCTCCGCGCGGTGGATGACCCCGTTTCGTTTGGCGAAACTCGGCTGGGGCACGGCTACGGTATGGGGCAGTGGGGCGCACAGCGCTGGGCGAGCATTTATGGCTGGGATTATGCCGCCATTCTGCGCCATTATTACTGGAATGTGTCGCTGGCAGCCGGTGCAGTGCTGACCGACACCGCCCCGCCGAAAATATCGCTGGTGGAACCGTGGCGCGGTTTTTATGTAACCGGTAATCGGCTGGGCGTGGTTTTCGATGCGTTTGACAATACCGGCGCGATTGCCGCAACCCAATTGCAGTGGACAACCCCCGTTTCCACCGAAACCGTTTTTCAAACGACCGGCGCGGCAGACCGCGAAAGTTTTGCCATCGCCCCGCCCGTGCTGACCGACGGCACGCCGCTGACACTGACCGCAGCGGTAACCGATACCGCCGGCAACCGCACCGAATCGACCGCGCTGCGGCTGGAAGTTGACCGCAGCAATCCAACCGCCCAATGGACGGGCGGCAGTGCGGTGCTGACCGGCTCGCTGGCGCTCACGCCGACCATCGCCGCGCACGATGACACCGCCGGTGTGCAGTGGCTGGCGGTGGGGAATGCCGATTGGCTGTGGGAAGGGGAAACGTTCAACCGCACGCAAGCGGACGGTTCAACCGTGGGGCAGGTTATCACCGATGCCGCCGCGTTGAACGGGTATGCGGTGCGGGCAACCGCGGCTCACGACTCGCCGGGGGTGTGGACGGTCGGCGGCATTTTTTTGCCGGGCGGCAGAGCATACCGCGCCTATTTTCGATTGAAGGTGAGCGACCCAACATGGTTCGCCCCGGTGGCGGAACTTTTTGCCCACACCGGCACGGCACGCATCGGATTAACCCGGCTGAACGGCACGGACTTTCGGCAGGCGGATGAATATCAGGAATTCCATTTGGATTTTGTTTTGCCGGATAGCGGTTCGCTGGCGATGCCGTTGACGCTGGAAGTGCTGCTGTGGGGCACGGCAGACATCACCTTCGACCGGGTGGCGATTTTCAATTACCCCGTCCCGTTTCAGTCCGAAATTCCCGCCGGTGCGCCGCTCAATTTGCGAGCGAAAGTGATTGACGGCGCGGGGAACGTTTCGGCGGATTTGCTGGCATTCCGTGCCACACAAGCGGTGTATCTGCCGCTGGTGCTGAAATAATAACCGGTTTCAAACTAATTGCAGACAAAATCCAAGAAACTGCTATAATATAGATACCGCGCGGTGCAGGCGGCATTTGTAAAAAATTGAGGTTTTGTGATGAAAAAATATCTGAATTTAATTGCCCTGATTATTTTTGTCGGGTTGGGGGCGTGTAACGTTTTTTTATCCCGCGACAAAACGCCGCCTCCCGAAAATCCCCCGGCGGCGCAAATGCTGCCCGATTTGCCCGGATACGATACCGTGGAAGGTGAAACGCTCACCGGCTATATCGGCAAAGCGGCGGGAAACGATTTTTTTGACAACAAACCCGATTTGAAAGCCATGGTCACCAAAGCCGATGCCGTTATTGCCTGCTACCAGCAGGTCGGGGCGGTGCGGGCGCGATTGTACAGCAACCAAGCCGAACCGTGGTCGGCGGGGGCGGTTGCCATCGGCGATAAAAACGCGATGCTCAGCCCCACCAACCTGTTTAACTGCCTCGGTGGCGGTGCCGCGCCGAAATTTCAAACGCAGGGCGTAAAAATCGAGCCGTGTTCGGCACACTATACCCTGACCAAAGACGATAACGAGTTTTACATTCTATATGTTGGCACCACAACCGATATTTGCCACGATTTTTGTGCCAATTTGGAAGGCTGTACGGCACACTAACGGGTTTTTGCTCCGGTGAAAAAACGAAAGGAGGTAAAAATTGCATCCGCCGGATAAAATTTAATTTTTTAGTGAGGGAAATTATGATTCGAAAGCACGGATTTATATTTTTTGTACTTATTTTTTTATTGATGAATTTTCTGTACGGCACAACCGGTTTCGCAGATGAGCCGCCCGCCACACCGCCATCACCACAACTTGGAACGCCGGTTACTCAAGCGGCAAACGGATTTTTTCGCATCAATTACACCGGTTGTGGTGGCGTCACCGCGCCGGTGGTGAATGCCGACTATGAGCAGCAGGTGCTCGATTTGGTGAACAGCGTGCGCGCCGACAACAACAAGCCCCCCCTCAAACGGGTGGACTCGCTGGATGCGTCGGCACGGTATCACGCCACCGATATGGGGCAAGATGACTATTTCAGCCATGACAGTTATGACCAAGGGAATTCACAACCGGTGTGCGGTACTTGGGACAGAGTACTGAGTTACTATGGCAGCAATTGGCGTTATCTTGCCGAAAATATCG
>CAYPNZ010000117.1:0-4257 GCA_964411845.1 uncultured Anaerolineaceae bacterium | reverse complement strand
GACAGAGTACTGAGTTACTATGGCAGCAATTGGCGTTATCTTGCCGAAAATATCGCGGCGGGGTATGCCACACCCAACGATGTGATGAACGGGTGGATGCACAGTGACGGACACCGTGCCAATATCCTCAGCGATAATGTATGGGAAATCGGCATCGGATATTATGAAGGTGCCGGCACATACTATCGCTACTGGGTGCAAGATTTCGGGCGAAAAGCAGACCGTTACCCCGTTATCATCAACCGCGATGCCGCCTCGACCGGCAGCCAAACGGTACAACTCTATATTTACGGTGCCGGCGACTTCGACGAAATGCGTTTGCGCAATAATGATGGCACGTGGACAAACTGGGTCTCTTTCCAATCGAATTACGGATGGACGATGGACGATTTCACCGGCAACCAAACCGTTACCGTCGAAATGCGCCGCGGCAGCAACACCGTTACCGGCAGCGACGACATTTATGTGGATCTACCTTTTCCGCGATTGGGTGGCTTGCCCGCCGAACTCGGTTTTTTGTACAGCCGCACTACCGGCGAGTTAATTCCGGCACAACATCGTCTCACACCAACCAACACCAACACCACCACCTCGCTCAACTGGCAGGCAAGTGATAACGTCAACTGGCTGACACTGTCTCCCACCGGAGGCAGCACACCGAACACAACCCTGACCGTCACCCCGGTGAATTTGGGCAGTCTTGCCCCCGGCACATACAACGGCACGGTTACAGTGAATGTCACCAATCCCACCGATACGCTCAACTCACCCACAACCGTTTCGGTGCGGGCGGTGGTGGTCAATGCACCATTGAATAAAGTATTTTTGCCGTTGATACAGCGTTAAAAAGGAGCGATGCGTGAACTATCGGAAACTGATTTTCGGCGGATTGTTGATTGTATTTCTGTCGGCGTGCGGCGCAAACGCGCCCGTTGCCGAGCGCGCCGTGACACTGCCGCCGTCGCCAACTGTCATCCCGACGGCAACTTTCACCCCGCTGCCCACCGAAACACCCACCGCCACGCCGCTGCCCACCGCTACCCCGACGCCCGTTTTCACCCCGACCCCCACCGCGACCAACACCCCGGTGGTTACCGCCGAATCGCCGGCATTGCATGCGGGGGCAACGCCCGCCGAATTGTATACTTTTCAACCCGACCCGTATGCCGTGGTGGATGTCGCCGCAGATGATGTGCTGAATATGCGTGCCGGTCCCGGCGTGCAATTTTCGGTGGTGGGAACCCTGCCGTATTTTGCGGAAGGCGTGCAAATTGCCCCCGCCGAGGTGACGGTGGACGGTTCGCCGTGGGTGCCGGCAAAATATCTCGGCACGGCAGGCTGGGTCAACCGCAATTATTTGGCGCGGCAAATGGGGTATGTGGATGAAAAAATAGCCGCTCGCGCCGCCGAAATTATTTTCGCCATTAAAAACCGCGATATGGTAACGCTGGCAGCAAGCACGCATCCGCAAAAAGGGGTGCGATTTTCGCCGTATACTTTTGTGGATACCGCCAACGATTTGGTTTTCAGCGCGGCAGATTTGCCCGCCGCGATGAATGACCCGACAGTCTTCACGTGGGGTGCCTTCGACGGCTCCGGCGAACCCATCGAAATGACTTTCGCCGAATATTGGGCGCGGTTTGTGTATGATGCGGATTTCGCCCGCCCGGAAATTATCGGGTTCAACCAAATTGTGGGGCACGGCAACACCATCAACAATATTGCCGAAGTGTATCCCGGCGCCGTGGTGGTGGAATACCATTTCAGCGGATTCGACCCGCAGTATGACGGGATGGACTGGCGCAGTTTGCGGCTGGTGCTGGAACCGTTTGACGGCGCGTGGATGCTGGTGGGTATCGTTCATGATGAATGGACAATTTGAAATACCGATAGAATTTACCGCAAGACCAAGCGCGATGTTCGTTTATTCGTAAGGGCGACCCTTGTGGTCGCCCGAAAATTGGGTAGCGACTTACGCAGTTTTCACCCTGAATAGTCCGCATGGGACGGCTCGACCGCCCATGCGGTTTTTTTTACGCCAAATTCACACAGTTGCCGTTAAGTTGTGGCGGTTTATGCCGATAATGAAAACAATGAGCGATGTAACTGTAATGTCTGTGCCCAAATTTAATACCGAAAACCTGTCGGAGATTGTGCAAGCGGTACCCGATGCAATTGTTGCCATCAACAGCCGCAGCGAAATTGTGCTGTGGAATCCGGCGGCGGCGCGAATGTTCGGCTACACCGCCGCAGAAGCATTGGGGCAGCCCATTTCACTGATAATGCCGCCGGATGTGTCCGGCATCCATGCTCGGCATGTGCGGCGGGCGCTTGACGGCAAAATAACGCGGCTCGTCGGTTCAACGGTAGAGTTAACCGGACGGCGCAAAAACGGGGCGCTGTTTCCGCTGGAACTTTCGCTGGCGATGTGGAAAAACGACACCGGCACGTATTTTTCCGGTGTGATGCGCGATATTTCTCGCCGAAAACAAGCGGCGGCAGTCACCCGTTATTATGAATTTATCGTCAATACTTCTAACCAAATGATGACGTTTATTGACCGCAACCATCGCTATGTGGCGGTCAGCGATGCCTACTGTCAGGCGCACCGTAAAACGCGCGAAGCGTTGGTCGGTCAAACGGTGTCGCAAGTATGGGGCGAAGAAATCTACCGGCAAGCCATCAAACCGCATTTAGACCGTGCCTTCGCCGGAGAAGCGTTTCAATTTCAAGACTGGATAAACTTTGTCACGTTGGGATGTCGGTTTGTGGATGTGTCATATTCGCCGTATTTCGGAGAATCTGACCGCGTGACGCATGTGGTGGTGGTAACGCAGGATGTGACCGATTTTAAAAAAGCGCAGGATGCGCTGGAAGAAAATATCCGCCAAACCGAAATTGCGTACCGGCAAGCCATTACGTTTGCCGAATCGCTGAAAACCGAAGTGGCGGAGCGAAAACGTGTTGAAAAAGCCTTGCAGCGATTGCTGGCACAGAACAACCGTCTGCTGGAAGCCATCCCGCTGATACTGATTGGTTTAAATGCCGATGGCATCATTACCCATTGGAATGTCCCCGCCGAAAAAGCATTCGGCGTTTCCGGCTCGCAGATGGAGGGCAAACCGTTTCGTTCCGCCGGTATCGGCTGGAACTGGAACACCATCGAAGTGGCAATTGCCGCATGCCAATCCAACCGGCAAACGGTACGTCTCACCGAGGTGGCATATACCCGTCCCAACGGCGAAACCGGTTATTTGAATATCACCCTCAATCAGTTTCAGGGGGAAATTTCTCGTCCGTTGGGGGTAGTATTGCTGGCGGAAGACATCACCGAGCATCGGGCGGCGCTGGAAGCCCAACGCAAATTGGAAACGGTTGTGCGGCAAACGGCAGAAAATATTGTGATTACCGATGTTTCGGGGGCGATAACCTATGTAAACCCGGCGTTTGAACGCACCACCGGCTATTCGGCGGCAGAAGCGCTGGGAGAAAACCCGCGCATTTTAAAAAGCGGTCAGCAGAATGCGGAATTTTACCGCGAGTTGTGGGCAACCATCACCGCCGGCAAAGTTTGGCGCGGACGATTTGTCAACCGGCGCAAAGACGGCTCGCTATATACCGAAGATGCGTCCATCAGCCCCGTTTTTGATGAACATGGGCGCATTGTCAGTTATGTTGCCATCAAACACGACATCACGCGCCGGCTGCATTTGGAAACGCAGCAGCGGCAAATGCAAAAAATGGAAGCCATCGGACAGTTGGCGGCGGGTATTGCGCACGAAATTAACACCCCCACGCAATTCATCGGCGATAATGTAAGTTTTTTGCAAACGGCATTTAAACGCCTCAACCGCTTGCTGGAAACATACCAGTCACTGGTTCAAGCCGCAGAAACCGACACCATCACCCCGGCAATGGTTGCCATGGCAAAAGCGGCGGAAACCAAATTGCGGCTGGATTACCTGCGGCGCGAAATACCGCTTGCCATAGAAGAAGCCGCCGAAGGCGTGGCGCGCGTGGCAAACATTGTCAAAGCAATGCGGGATTTTTCTCACCCCGGTATGCAGGAAAAAACACTCACCGATGTCAACCGTGCCATTGAAAGCACCATCACGGTTTCTCGCAATGAGTGGAAATATGTTGCCGATATGAAAACCGATTTCGCGCCGGATTTGCCGCTGGTTTTTTGCTTGCCCGGCGAACTCAATCAGGCAATTTTGAATATCATCGTCAATGCGGCGCATGCCATCGCCGAAA
>CAYPNZ010000116.1:0-7861 GCA_964411845.1 uncultured Anaerolineaceae bacterium | reverse complement strand
CATCATGCCGGTCAGCAGGAAAATCACGTTCCAATCGACGGCGTGGGCAAAGGCTTCTTCTTGAGAAATGATGCCCAGCCAAATCATCAAAAATCCGCCAATCAACGCCGCGACGGTGCGGTGTACTTTTTCGCTGACGATGACGGCGTAGGTTATCACAAAAATTATTCCCGCAATAAGGGCTTGATTACCGGTTGCAGCCTGTTCCATGCTCATTCACCTTTTGTACGTTTTTGGTTTTTGGCGTACAGCAGCAACAATTCGATGCGGCTGATACAACCCACAACTTCCTGTCGCCGGTTGACCACCGGAATGCCGGAAATTTTGTTTTCGTGCATCCGCACAAATGCGGTTTTGACGGTATCGTCTTCGGTAACAAAAACGGGGGGTATCATTGCGTCACCGGCGGTGCGCGTTTGAGTTAATTTGGCAAAGTTCATAACTTTGTCAAAGTCTATACTTTCCGCCAAAAATTCTTCCGGTACCACAGCCATAAACAAATCGTCCATCAATTGCCGCAGAGGAAGCAGTCCTATCAATTGCTTATGCTCGTTTACCACACAGGCAATGGTTGCGCCGGGTTCGGCGGCTAGGGCTTCCGCCACGTCAATGAGTTCCTGTTCCGGTTTTACCAGCACCGGATTGCCGTACATTGTGGCTTCCAGTTGGCGGATGGGGGTTTGGCGGGTGATGAGTTCTGCCGTATCCAGCGCTGCCGATGCCGGTTGTGCCGTTTCGGATTGTTTTTGGCGGCGCAGCCCTTCCACATAGTTCACCGGCAGGGTAAAAAGTAAGCCGGTATTTTCCTCTTGGAAACTGCCGATAATCCGGTCTGCCGCAACGATGGCTTGCGCCAATAGTTCGTCGTCATCAAACACGGAAAATACGGTTCTGGTGCGCGCGGCATCGTTACTGAACAACTCGTTGAGTGCACCCAGCCCGACTTCATCAAGCCAAGTTTTGGCACTGTGCCCGCCGGCGCTGTGCAAAACGGTAATGCCCTGCACACCGACTTCGTGCCACGCATTCAATAAAGTTGGCAATCGGTCAGGGTCGTAAAGAACAACAACCAATGCTTGAGCCATAAGGATCCTCCTTGTTTTTAAAAAGTATATGCCGGCATAACTGTTTGTTTTATCGGCAATGCGGGAAAAAACTCCATAAAAAATGCGTAAAGAAAACGCAGTCAAAACTTGAAAAATCGATTTTTGCTGAAAATATCGGGTGCGCCGTATGGTTTCAGTGGTAAAACGGCGCTGTTGGCAAAATACTCAAAATCGAAAGTGGTAACATCACCTGCCTGTAAATCGGGCAGCGGCAGCAGCCGCACGGTGAGCGGTTTGTTCAGCACAGCCGACAGCGTTGCCACATCGAGCATTACCGCCGCAATTTGGTCGGGGGTGCTGTTGCCGGGAACGGGAACGGTATCCAGCCCGGTGCCGCACACTGCCGAATAGAGCAACAGGTCGTTCACGCCGAAGGCGCCGGCAGTGGCGCGCTGTGCCAAAATCGGGTCTTCCAACACGGGGAGCATCACCCCGTTGTAACCGGTCGGGCGGGGATTGGCTTCCTTCAAAATGCGGGTCAAAAATGCCGTGGCGAAAAGTGACCCGTGCCCGCCGAAAGCCGCCACGCCGAGATGTTCTATTGCCGCGCCGACGGATATTTCCGGCAGCGGGAATGGCGCCGGTGAAAAATCGATGCCGCCAAACGAAAAACCGTGTGCTGCCGCCAGTGTATCGCCGATGTGTGCCAGTGCTTTCCCCGTGCGGGCGATGGTTGCTGCCAGCGATTGCCGCGCCCCGGCGAGTGAATCGGCATTTTTAAACGCGGCAACTGCCACATCTGCCGCTTCGGTGGCAATGGCAAACGCCGGTGTGTTGCCGTGATGGTATGCGCCGGGGAAAAAAGGGGTGTCGGCGGGCACGTTCGCCAGCATGGCGAACCGCAAATTACCGAATCCATCGGCAGATTGCTGCCCGATGCGGTGCACGGCGGCGGCACAGGCGTGAATGGCTGCCAAGTTGATGCCGTTTTCGGTAGAGGCAACCACGGCACTGCTGAAAACGGTGTCGGTGGCGGCAATCAACGCCGGGATGGCGGCGATGGTATCAATATTGGCGGCGGGGGTATCGGCGATGATGCTGCCCGCCGAAACGTATTCGATGCCATGTTGTCGGGTTTCGGTTTGCAGCCATTGTCCGAACGCGGTAATTGCGGCAGTGGAAATTTCGGGTAGGGTTTGGGCAAGCGGAGGAAGCGCCAACCGCACGGTTTGCACTTCAAAGCCGGCGGCTTCAAATTGCTGTTTGGCTGTGTGCAGAAATTTGGCGGTGCGGGCAATGGTATGGTTGTCTGTGGGGGATGTCAAGCGGACAAAAGCGGTAATTGCACGTATTTTCATCGGCTCCCTCCGAAAGTTTTTGCAGCGTTTGATTATACCTCAAAGGAACCGAAAGAAAAAGCGCGGAAGTTCCCAAAAACACAAGGGCGGCTTGTATGCCGCCCCTGTTAGTGTGCAATGAATGCGAATTATCTTTCTTTTTTGTGCGGCAGCAACCGCGAGCCGACCGCCAAATATTGATAGCCGTTGTTCACCAAATCCATATAATCGGGAATCATCCGCCGCCCGTCAATAATAAGATATGGCGGCTGTACCGTTTGGGCGATGGTGGAAGACAACCCGCGAAATTCTTCCCAATCGGTGGTAATGAACAGCGCATCTGTGCCGGTGATGGCTTCTGCGGCGCTGTCGTGGTAACTGATTTTCTCGAACAGGTTGTTGTTTTTGGGGTTGAAATAATGTTTGGCTTCTTCGGTTGCCAACGGGTCATAAGCGCGAATGGCTTTTACACCGCGTCCCAACAGGGCTTCAACCACTTTTAGCGCAGATGAATCGCGCATGTCGTTGGTTCGTTTTTTAAATGCCAAGCCCAGCAGCGCCACGGTTTTGTTGTTAAAATTAAAGCCGGCTTCGTTTACCGCGCGGTCAATCAGGTAAGTTTTTTGATATTCATTGATTTCAAAAACTTCTTTCAGCAGGGCATACGGCTGGTTTTGGCGGCGCAGTTGATACATTAACGATTGAATGTCTTTGCCGAAACAACTGCCGCCTGCGCCGTTGCTGACATACGAGCCCCAAGTGCTGATGCGGCTGTCGGCGGTGACGCCCCGTTTTAAATCTTCCATACGGATGTTGCCGAAAGTTTCGCCCAGTCGTGCGCCGATACCGTTCCAGAAAGAAATATAGGTTAGCAACAGGGTGTTCGCCACATATTTGATAGCTTCGGCGGTTTCCGGAGTGGTTTCGATATATTTGATGCGCACGTGATTGACGAATGAGGCATAAACATGGCGCAAAATGGCAAAATCTTCTTCACTGTCTGCGCCGATGACCACCCGGTCGGGGCGGCGTGAACCTTCGACGGCGTTTCCTTCCGGCAGAAATTCCGGGTTTGATGCCACGCCGAAGTTCGGCACGCCATGTTCTTCCAAAATATGCTGCAAATAGCGCGCCGTGCCCACCGGCACGGTACTTTTGTTCACCAGCACCACCCGCCGTTGGTCAGTGCGGGCGGCAAGTTTTTCCGCCAGATGGTGCGCGGCGTTGGTGTATGCCGTCAAATCGGTAGAGCCGTCGAGGTTCGGGGGGGTGGGCAGGCACAGAAAAATTGCTTCCGTACCCTCCAAAATTTCATCCACCGTATCGGTGAAAAAGAGGTAACGGTTTAATGTATCTTTGATGACATTTGCCAACCCCGGCTCGTTGACATAGCGTTCTATTTGAGCGCGGTTGCCGCTGCTGTATGCGGCAATTTTTGTTTTGTCAATATCGTAGGCATAAACTTGATGTCCGGTTTCGGCAAGGACGGCGGCATGGGTTAACCCCACAAAGCCCGTTCCGGCGACAACTATTTTCATTTTTTAATCCTTTCTGAATTTGGTTCAATTTTCCGCAGATATTATATCGAACATGTTGCCGAATGCCTATAATGGATTCTGCGTAATTTCGCGGGCGGCGCGCCGACCAATTTCCACGGCGTAATTTGTGCCGCGGTCCCACGGGTAAATTTGGCTCATACTTGCCCAGTACAGTCCCGGAATAGGTGTTTTCAGCGGGGGGATATTGCGGCTGTGGTTGACGGGCGGCACGGGTTGGGCGTAACTTTCTTTAAATACCCAACTTTCGCGCACCCAACTTTCATCAAATTGCGGGTTGAATCGTTTGAGCGCGGGCATAAATAATGCCAGCAGTTCCTCTTTTTTCATGCTGAAATAATGGTGCGTGGCTTCCAAATAATCGCCGCAGTAAATGATGTGGTCGCCGGCGTAATGTTCGCGGCTGATGAAATTGGTGTGTTCCACCAGCGCCAAAAACGGGAAGTTGGCGGTTTTGGGCAGATTTATCCAATAATGTTTGTCGGTAAGTTGGTGTTTCAGCGACAGCACCAGCACGATGGCGCCCATTGATTTGAGATTGTTCAATTGTCCCAAATACGATTCGGGCAGATTTTCGGTGATGCGCGCCATCAGTTGCGGCGAGACCGTCGCCAGCACCCGGTCGAAAATTTCCGTGCTGTCGGGGGTGGTGACGGCAACTTTGTTGCCCGGTTGATGCGCGATGCCGGCTACCGGGGTGCGGTAGCGAATTTCGCCGCCGCGCGCCGTCACCGCATCGGCAAGGGCTTGGTTGAATGCCTGAAACCCGCCTTCAAAATAACCGAGTTTTACGCTGCGTTTGTGCAATCGCGCCCACATCCACGCCATATTCACATCGCGGTAATATTTGCCGAATTTGCCGATGAGCAGCGGTTCCCACAGCACGCGGTAGGTTTCTTCGCCCATTGTTTTGATGAGCCAATTGTGCGCCGTTTCTTTTTCCAGCGCTTGCCAATTGCCGCTGAGCCGCAAATACACCCCGCTGAGGGCGTATCGCAGTTTGGCTATCGGCGAAATGGGAAGCAGCGCGTTTCGCCACAGCGGGGTGGCGGGGTACAACTTGTCGTTAATGAACAGCGATGTGATGGGCGACGGGAAAAACAGTTTTTCCGACAGCCCCAATTCATCTATCAGCCCGATGATGTCCGCATCTGTTTGAAACCAGTGGTGGTAAAACCGTTCCAGTTCCCAATCCCAGCGGGGGTCTTTAAAGCCCGAAGCCAGCCCGCCGGGACGGTTGGCGGCTTCAAAAATAGTAACGGTGTGCCCTTGTTTGGTTAAATCGAAAGCGGCGCTCAATCCGGCAATGCCTGCGCCCACAATACCGATATTCATGGAAGGTAATCCTCTGTTTCTCTATTTTCGCTGTGGCGACAATTATGGTGATGGTTGGGGTTCGGTGGTTGTGCCTGCGGCGGCTTGGGTAAATTCGTGCCAGCTCATACTTTCTTTTGCCATATACCAAAAACCCAACAGGGTGATGGGCAGCCACAGGGCGGCGTGCAGTACCAAGGTGTAGCCGGTGGCAATGACCGGGTCAACGCCGAAAACTTTCAGCACTTCGATGCCGGGTCCGTCAAATGTGCCGATGTATCCCGGCGCCGAGGGCAGGGTGGTGGCTAAATTTACCACACCGTTCATCAGCATCAGCGCGAAAAAACTGACCGTGAAATTGAAGGCGTGCATCACGAACCAGTATTTTACGGTTTCCAGCAGCCAAATGACCACCGAAGTGACGAATACCATCACCACGTCGCCGGCGCTGCGCAAACTGCCCAACCCCTGCGAAAAGTTGTCTGCCATACCCAGCAGCGGCGTGCGCAGTTTTTGCGGCACCAAACGGTTAATGAAAAAGGTATAAATTTTTTCAGCCAGCCGGGGGTTAACCGCCCACAGCATCAAAAAAATCAGCGCGCCGAAAAAGAGGATGCTGGCATAAATGACGGTTTGTTTGAGCCACACAGGCAGGTTCGGCACGGTGGGCAGGGCAACCAGCACAAAAATCAGCATAACCAGCCCGTCGAAAATGCGTTCAACCAAAATAGTGGCAAGACTGGCGCTTACCGAAACTTGGTGGTTTTTTTTGAGCACGTAGGCGCGAATCACTTCGCCGGCGCGGAAGGGATAAACGTTGTTGCCCATATAGCCGATGACCACCGGTGTCCACATCGCTTTGACGGGAATCGGTTTGATTTTTCGCAGCAGATAATGCCAGCGCCATACACGCGCCCACACCGCGAAAAAATACACAATAACGCCGGGGATAATCCAGCCGTACCGCGCCGATTTGATGGTTTCCCACAGGTCGGGCAGGTGCAGCCCGCGTAATGCAATTGCCAAAAAAATAACGCTGATGCCAGCGCCAAGCCAAAATTGCCATCGTTTCCACATGCCGCCATTGTACCATAAGGCGGAAAAATGAAAAAATACGCCGCAAAAAAACGGCACACAATGGGGTTTCGGCAAGAAACCATTGTGTGCCGTGCTGTTTATGGGGGCAACGCAAAATCAGGCGGGTGTGGGAACCGCTTCGGCGGGTTCAACCATACCGGCAAGGGTGCGTTCAATCGTCATGATGTGCGAGCATACGCCTCGCGCTTTAAAGAAAGAGCAATCGCAATGCCACGTGCCGTCGTTATAACTCACCAAATGGTCGTGATGGTCACCTTTGAAGGTAATCTTAAATGAATTGATGTGGAGTCTGTCCGGCTCTTGGGCATATTGCAATGCCTTTTCAATTTTTCCAATCATCGCTGCGTCCATATAGAACCTCCTGAGATAGTTTTGGGAATACCCCGGTTAAAGATACGAAAAACACCCGCGCAGTTATACACGGGTGTTGGTGTGAACAATATTCAGTTGGACGGATGCCACAACTTTCATGCTGAAAAACCTTCTTCGGCTTGCCGTTTCATTGTAAACTATACACTGAATTATAGCCGCACTTGGCGGAAGAGTCAACCGTTTTTTTTGACGGAATCCATACGCTCAACCGCCGATGTTTTCACCCCAATTGTTCCGGCGCGGGCGGGGCGGGCGGTGTGTGCCCCGGCGCAAATTGCGCGGGTGTATTCCACGGGTAGATAATGAAGCGGTCGGTGATGGCGCCGTAATAATCGGGTCCCGTATTGGGGAAAAAATTGGCTTTCGGGCGGAAGTGGAGCACTGCCGTTTCTACTTTTGCCCCGGCGGCTTCTAGCCTGCCGCGCACCGCAACCATATTGATGCCGTTTGTCCAAATGTCATCTACCACCAGCAGCCGTTTGCCGGTAACCACCGCATCAATGGGAAATTGCAAAAACGTGGGCCACGCCATCGCTTCGTGCGAACTTTCAACGGTGCGCACGGCGGCAGTGTGCACGTTTTTTATGCCCATCGCTTCGCATAAAATGCCGCCGGGAAATAACCCGCCGCGTGTAATCATCACCAAGCCATCATATTCGTGATTAAACTGCGGCAACAGGTGCGCAATAACCGCATCCACATCCGCCCATGTTAAAATTTCATATTGTGACAATGGTTCGGTGAACATTTACAAACCCCGCAAAATTTACACGGACATTTTACGGGAATTATGAAGGGATGTCAATTGATTTTTGAAAGAATGTCCCGTTTGCCGGAATCTTTGCGGAATTGAATGGAGAATGGTACACTTTTAGTGACGAATGACGAATGACGAATGACGAATGACGAATGACGAATGAGCGGGGAATTTTATGGCAACGCAAGCCCTGTACCGAAAATGGCGCTCGCAAACATTTGAAGACATCATCGGGCAGCACCATGTTACCGAGACGCTAAAAAAAGCAATCGCAATGGACAGAGTGGCGCACGCCTATTTGTTCACCGGTCCGCGCGGCACGGGTAAAACCAGCACCGCCCGTATTTTGGCAAAAGCGGTTAACTGCACCGGCGACGGCGA
>CAYPNZ010000115.1:7386-7894 GCA_964411845.1 uncultured Anaerolineaceae bacterium | reverse complement strand
TTGCCCTGATAAATACGAAAAAGGTTGCTCATCCCATACGGGGCACAAGTTCCCTCCGGCTCGCAATGACATGAATCGCGTCAATCAGAAGAATCTCCAAACGGTTGGGCAGCGTGCGGGATGCCCGCGTATTTTGCCAGCGTGTCATCATACGTCACCACATCCCGCAGGCTCAAATCCGCCACGTGCCGCCGCCCGCACATCCGCGCGAAATCCATCAATTGCCGACGTGTCCCTTCAAAAAAATTGAACAGCCGATTGGCGCTTTCATCAATATCCAGCCGCGCTCGCAGGTCGGCGCGCTGGGTGGCAATGCCGACCGGGCAATTGTTGCTGCCGCAGGCGCGATATTGCTGGCAGCCGATTGCCATCATCGCCGCCGTGGCAACCGCTACCGCGTCCGCGCCGAGTGCCAGCGCTTTTGCCACATCCGGCGGGGTGCGGAAGCCGCCCGTCACCAGCAGGCTGATGTGCCCCATCCCGTGCGCGTCGAGCCATTTTCGGGCGC
>CAYPNZ010000115.1:0-7376 GCA_964411845.1 uncultured Anaerolineaceae bacterium | reverse complement strand
AAGCCGGTCACGATCTTGCCTGAGGCGATCAGGTGCAGATCGTGGCGCAGGTTGCAGCCGACGAGGGCCGCCTGGACGAAGGCCAGCCCGTCGAGCAGCGGCATGCCGAGCGAGTTCGCGAACTCGAGCGGCGCGGCGCCCGTGCCGCCCGGTCTGCCGTCAATGGGGATGAAATCCACATCGAGTTCACACGCGGCGGCTAAATCCGCCTCCAATTTCGAGGCGGCAAATTTTATGCCGACGGGAATATCGGGGTTGATGCGCCGAATTTCGGCAATCCGCGCCTGCATTTCGGCGGGGGTGGCGATGTCGGGAAAACGGCTGGGGCTGATGGCATCCTGTCCGACCGCCAGCCCGCGCGCGGCGGCGATTTCCGGCGTCACTTTCGCGCCGGGGAGCACGCCGCCCAGCCCCGTTTTCGCGCTTTGCCCCATCTTAATTTCGATGCCGTCCGCTTTGCGGATATTTTCCTCCGTCCAGCCAAAATAGCCCGATGCCATTTCCAGAATGTAAAATTTAGCGTGTTCCTGCTCGTCCGGCAGCAAGCCCCCTTCACCGCCGCAATTCATCGTGCCGAATTTTGCCGCGCCGATGGCGAGCGCGGTTTTCGCTTCCCGCGACAGCGCCCCGAAGCTCATATGGCTCACGTAAATTGGGGCGGAGAGGGTGATGGGGCGTTTTTGCCGTGCGCCGATGGTGACGGCTGTGTCCACCGGTTCATCGTCCAGCAGGGGCGGGTCAGCCAGTTGCCCCGGCAGAAAATAGATGGTGTCGAAACCGGGCACGGGGCGTTCCGTGCGCATTGGGGTATTTTCGTGCCATTTTCCGCGCGCCAGCCGGTCAATCGTTTTCAGCGAAACTTCCAAATCGTCATCGTGCCGTTTCCACTTTTGCAGATACCCTTCCGAGGTGGGCAGCGGCGGCACGGTATCGGTGTCAATCTGCACCGCACCGTTTTTCACCCGCACGGGGAAAGTTTGCACGCGGTTGGCGGGGTTGTAGCGGCTGATGCCCGTGCGCACATCGAAATCCCAGCCGTGCAGGGGGCAGATGAGGTCGCAGCCGTTCAGCGTGCCGTCGCCGAGTTGCCCGCCGCGATGGGGGCAAGTGTTTTCCAGCGCAAAAAATCCGTCATCCGCGTGTACCAGCGCAAGATCGCGCCCGTTCACGGTGACAACGGTCGTTTTGCCGGCGGGCAGGTCGGTGGCATTCAGTATAGTCACAAAATCAGTCATCGGGTTTCCTTTCCGAATGGTGGTGGGTGGGCAAGCAACAGTATCATACCAGATTTATCATGCGCAGTACAGTAAGATTGTTTACGGTTTACGGTTGTCAGTAATCAGCAGTCAACCGAAAACCGAAAACCCCAAACTTGACGATTTTATGTCAATATGATACCATAGTACCAAAGGCATAGGGTACTGTGGAGCCATTTGAAATTGTTTTTTCCGAACAGAATCGAGCATGGGCGGTGCGCGCCGATGAGACCGGCACACCGGCAGACATTGCCGCCGCGTTGAACCTGCCGCATCCGACCAACGTTTTTGTGCTGTCGTCCGGCGCAGGCGAGATGTCCGCCGAGGCGCAGCAGCAGTTGCAAACCCTTTTTGCCGCATTGGCGACATTTTTGGCGCAGCAGGGCATCACCGTGCTCGATGGCGGCACGGCAGCGGGCGGTATGGCGCTGCTGGGGCGCTCGCTGGCGAAAACCATCCACCCCAGCCCGTATGTTGGCGTTTTACCGGCACACGCGCCGGTGGATGACGACCGTTCCGGCGAAGAAATTTTGGAACCGCACCACACCCATTTTGTGCTGCTGGAACAGGACGAATGGGGCAGCGAAGTGCCGCTGATGTCGTCACTGGCGGATTTTTTGGCGCACGGCGCGGCGTCGCTGACACTGTTGGTCAACGGCGGCGGCATCGCCCTGCAAGATGTGGCGCAGAGTGTCGCGGCGTTCCGTCCGGTGATGGTGGTGGCGGGCAGCGGTCGGCTGGCGGATGAAATTGCTTTGGCGGCGCGGTATCCCGCGCTGCCCGTCCGCGCTGCGGTGCGGCGCGTTGTGCAATCGGGGATGGTATCGCTTTTTGATTTGGCGCGCCCGCCCGCAGAATTGTTATCAATGGTCGCTTCAATTTTTTCAGGACGTGAAAGGAGACGCCCGTGACCCCACGAACAACCCGGCGCAGTCGAGTTTTGCAGGATATTTGGCAGCAATTTGCCACCTACGATTATAACGCCAAACGGTCGCAGCGGCGATTTTACCGTTTGCGTGGCTGGGTGCTGGCGCTCGGCGTGTCGGCAACACTGCTGGCGCTGCTGTATTCCGCGCCCGCGCCGTTTGAAAATATGTTGGCTTCTCCCGTGCTGAAATCGGCGTTGCGGATGCTGATTGTGCTCGCGCCGATTGTCATCAGCGTGCTGCAAAACGCCTCGAACAAATTTCGGGAGGGAACAAATTATGTGCAATTGCGCGGTGCGGCAGAAGCGCTGAAACGCGAGATTTTCCGCTACCGGATGAAAGTCGATTTGTACAGCCCCGAGCACACGGTGAACACCCCCCGCGACATCAAATTGGTGGGCAAAGCCAAACAAATCGGCGCAAATTTGATGGGCAGCGAAACGGGGCAGGACGGGTTGGTGCCGTATCGGGGCGATTTGCCGCCGCGAGATGCCATCGCCGCCGATGATGACGGGTTTACCGATTTGACCCCCGATGAATATATCCAATGGCGGCTGGAAGACCAGCGAGATTACTATCGCGCCCGAATTTCGGGCTGGAGCCGACAGGCGCGTATGCTGCAATGGGCAATTTACGGCTTCAGCGGGTTGGGGTCGTTTTTGGCGGCAATCGGCGGCGAAGTGTGGGTGGTGGTAACAACTTCGGTGGTGACGGCGTTCATCAGTTATCAGGAATATAAACGCTACAACCTGCTCATCAGCATTTACAATCAGGCTGCCACCGATTTGGAAGCGGTGCGGCTGTGGTGGATGGCGCTGCCCCCGAAAGAGCAGAAATATCGGGATAATATCAACAAATTGGTCAAAAACACCGAAACCATCCTCCGCACCGAGCACGCCGATTGGATGCAGGAAGTCCGCGAGGCGTTGATGGAACTTCGCCACGAAGACGAGATGGCGCAGCAGCAAAATCAATAACCGCACCGCTACGGTTCGCTGAAAATAACCGTTTCTCCCAGCGGTTGGATGACACCCGGCTGCGGTTGAAAATACATGCCCGCCACCAGCGAAAAACCGCCGGCGGGCATATCGGCGGGGCGGGACAGGGTATAGCGGTCGCGCAGTGTTTCGCCGGGCTGCCACAGGCGGGTGGGATAAAACTCGCCGCCGGGGCGATGGTCGTCTTGGGCAATGCCCGCGCCGTCCGCACTGCGCAAATGGACATAACCGGTGTAATTTTCGGCGAGCGGTTTTTCGGTTCGCCAAAAAATATCTACCACCAGCGATTTTTCGGTGCGGGTCAGGGTATATCCCGCAATTTGCAGCCCGTCGCCAATCGGTTGCGACAGCGGCACGTCCGGCACAAGATTCGCCGGGGTAACGCGCACCAATTGCGCGTGCGGCAACGGCGGCAGCGGGTCGAAATCGGCTTTCAGCGCCAGCCCGTCCATCGGTTTGATGAAATAGACCGGTCGCCCGCCGGCAAATGCCGTATCGAGCAGCCGTCCCACGTTTTGCACGTCCGGCGCGGGGGTTATCAGCGGGAAAAGCCCCAACAAATCGCGCCGCCGATTTTCCACATATTGAAAATACCACATCGGCATCAATTCATTGCGGTCATTGCTCAGCAGGATGGCGTTTTCGGGTAAATCTGCCGCTAAAATTTCTTGCCAGGCATCGCGGGCGATGGTATTTCGGTGCAGGTCAACCGCCGAATATCGCGTAGCCAGCAACACCAATGATAACAACAACCCCGGTATAACCACCAATCCCTGCGCCAAATGCCGCATACGGGTATTCAGGTTGGAAAATCCGTCGCCGAAAGCGGGACTCTCGGCGACGCGGGCGCGTTTGCGCGCTACCAGCCGGTCGGCGGCGGCAATGGCGACGGTCAGTGCGCCGAGCGCCAGCCACACCGCAAAAATCAGCCACACGGGGATGAAGAGCACATAAATATCACCGATGAAATAAACCAGATTGAATGCCCAGATTGCCGCCGCGCCGAGCGCGGTCAGCGTCAGCACGGGCGGGTTTTTCCGCAGCCGGAAAATGCCGACAGCCGCCAGCGCGATGCCCACCCAGCCGATTTGCCGCCGTAAAAAGTTGAAACTCTGCGCCAGCCGGTCGAAATTGATGGCGGCGGGGCGCACATCGGCATTGAACGTGCCGCCCATGATGTGCGATAAAAATCCGGCGAGCGTGTTTTGATACAGTACCAGCGTGCGGCTGTCGCTCAACTGAATTTGGGCATAGGGCACGTGCGGGGCAATCAGCGGCAGGTAAAGATACAGTACCGCCGGCGATGCGCCGAGCGTCAGCAATTTCAGCGCGTCACGCCAGCCGATGCGCCGCCAGCCGGAAACCCACAGCGCCGCCGCAACCGCCGGTATCAGCAGCACGGCGGTGCGATGGTGCGTCAATGACAATCCCAGCAGCAGTGCCAGCCATTTTCCGCGCCGAAAGGTGAGCGTCCGCGCCGGTTCATTTTCGGCGGGAAACAGATTTGCGGTCGCCCACAGAATTGCCGCCACAAACAGGGCGTGCAGACTGTACACTTCGGCGATGATGGCTTGACTCCAGAAAGTTTGCCCGAAAGCGAAACTGAGTGCGGCGATGACGGCGGTCAGCCGTTTTGCGCCGCTGCCTGCGGCGGGCATCGTTTGCCGCACAAGGGTTTCCGTCAGCAGGTAAACGGCTGCCACTGCCGCCGCGCCCGTCACTGCCGAAAAAAGGTTCAACCGCCATGCCACCTCGCCGATGGGCAAGATGTGGCTGAACAGCCAGCCCGTCAGCACATACAGCGGGTAGCCGGTGGGGTGAGCGATGCCCGGCAGCCATGGCACGAATTGAAATTCGCCGCCGTCGGCAAAAAGTACGGTCGGCGCGAGCGTTGCGCCGTAAACCGCCAGCGCCAACAACCCCGTTACGGCGGCGATGAGGTATTCGGTTTTGCGGGGGGATAATCGGTGTGTCATTTTTTAACGGGGTGCAAAAGGTTTGTGAATCTTTTACGTAAAATTTACTGAAAATCGAATTGTTTTTTGGTATACTATCATTGACCCAAACGAATAGAGTTGACACCGTTCCTCAAATGTTTAGTTTTCAATCCGGTTTTTCTCATCTCTTCTAATGAACGGTGGCAAACTCTCCCTCTAATCCTTCTTATATCCTCCTTTTCTCCTTGTGAAAGTCCGAGCGCCGCCGTTCGGACTTACCTCTTTTAAACGGTATTTTCAGGGGCAATATCCAACAGCACGTGCGTTTCGCCGCGGCTGGTTTCCATATGTACCGGATAGCCGAATTTGGTGATAATTTCCAGTACCGGTTCGTTTTCCGCCAGCACCCACGCCTCAAATTGGGTGATACCCATTGTCAGGGCGACATCGCCCAGGGTGCGCAACAGATGTGTGCCCAGCCCCACGTGCTGAAAATCATCGCGGACGACAACTGCCGTTTCGGCGACGGTGGCATCGGGGGTAACGCGGCTCAAACGCGCAACACCCACCGCGTGCTCGCCGTCTTCGGCGCGGATGGTGCCGACCACGGCAACTTGCCGGCACGGTTGCAGGTGTGCCAGTTCGGCGGCGCGCCGCCAAATTTCTTGGGGGGGAAGTTCTTTCGGCAGGGTATGGAAGCGCATTCGCCGCGTGCGGTCAGATAGGTGATGCCACAAATCAACCAGCAGCGCGGTGTCCGATTCTTCGATGGAGCGGATGGTTACGGTACGCCCGTCGCGGGTGGTGAATTTGTGTGGCAGATTGTTGTTTGTCATTTGTTGTTTAAAACCCGATTATCCGTTTGCAAATTCGGTCATCCGCAACAGCGGAATGTCCTCTTTTACGGTGCCGCTGACTTTGCCGCGCATACTCCACGGACCCGCCCATTCAATATCAATATGAACCAACTGCCCTTTCAAATCGCGGTCATCTTCAAAAAAGACCAGTTTATTGGTGCGGGTGCGCCCTTTCCATTTGCCGCGATGTTTGGTTTCAACCAAAACTTCAACGGTGGTTCCCATATATTTTTCGTTTATTTCGGTGACAATTTCTTCTTGCAGTTGATTGACCAAATCGAGCCGCCGTTTCTTTTCTGCCGGCGGCACATCATCGGGCAGCACTTTGGCGGAAACCGTCCCTTCGCGGGGTGAATACATTGCCGAGTGGCAAACATCCATCTTCAATTCCGCCAGAATATCGAGCGTGCCCTGAAAGTGCGCTTCGGTTTCGCCGGGAAAGCCGACAATCACATCGGTGGCGATGCTTGTTTCCGGCAAAAAATGGCGAATGCGGTCAATCAGTCGCCGGTAGTCGTCCACCGTGTATTCGCGTTTCATTGCCGCCAAAATATCATCGTGCCCGGCTTGAATCGGCACTTCGATGTGTTCGCATACTTTGGGCAATTCGGCGACGGTTTGCAGCAGTTCATCGGTCATATAATTGGGATGGCTGGTTAAAAAGCGGATGCGTGCCAATCCGTCAATATCGTTCAGCACGCGCAGCAAATCGGGCAGCCGGGGACCGTCGGGCACATCATAGCCGTACCGGTCGACAATTTGCCCCAGCAGGGTTACCTCTTTTACGCCCTGCGCCACCAAACTGCGCACTTCGGCGGCAATATCGCCGATGGCGCGGCTGCGCTCAATACCGCGCCGCGCGGGAATGATGCAGTAGGTGCACACGTGGCTGCAACCGTACACAATCGGCACGTGCGCGGTGACCAAATTGTGGCGCTCGTGTGCCGGTAAAATGAGGTCGCCGTCTTGCAGGGCGTAGCGTGTTTTCAGGGCGGCATCTTCCTGCGGCACGGTTTCTCGCCCCAGCAGATGGTTTACCAGCGGACCCGGTTCGCTGGGGGGCATAAACACATCAATGTGCGGAAATGCTTTTTTCAGGCGCGGGTTGCCTTTTACGCCGACCATACAACCCATCAGGGCAATGGTGCGGTTGGGGTCTTCACGTTTCAGGGGGCGCAGCGAATTGGCAAAACCGGTGGCTTTATCTTCCGCGCTTTGGCGCACCACGCAGGTATTCAGCACAATCACATCCGCCTCGGCGATGGTGGGGGTATGCGTATACCCCAGTTTTTCCAATTCCGAGCCCACTCGCTGCGAGTCGGCGACATTCATTTGGCATCCGGTTGTCCAAATATGATATTTCATTCAATCTCCAGTAACCAACTCACCTTACGCAGTCGAG
>CAYPNZ010000114.1:0-7899 GCA_964411845.1 uncultured Anaerolineaceae bacterium | reverse complement strand
CCCTGATTTCACGCTGGCGGCGGCGCTGACCCCGCACGGCAAACGATGAATCTCAAATTTTCGAGGTAAAAATGTTACAACGTGTCACAAGAAAATTTCCGCCGAATGTGGAAACCGGTTTGAAACGCACGGCGCCGCTGTTGAAAATGGCTGCCCCGTTTGTGGAAAAAAAAGCGGCGGCAACCGTTGCCGATTTTTTGAATCGGCGGCGTGATGCCCGTTTGGCGGCGCAACACGGCGAACCCGCCGACGAAACACCGCCACCGCCGCCATCGTGGATGGAACGCTCGCTGCTGCCGCTGATTTCGGCGCTGGTGTTAGGGCTTGGTGCGGGCATTTCGGCAGGCATTTGGTGGGCAAAAAAGGCAGGTGAACGATGAATCTGGTCACAGCAGCACAAATGAAAATCGCCGAAGATACCGCCAACGCCCGCGGGTTAAGTTACGATGCAATGATGGAAAATGCCGGGCGTTGGGTGGCGGAAGCCATCGCCGAACAGTTTGGTACTGCCGGCAAACGAATAACCGTGCTGGTGGGTCCCGGCAACAACGGCGGGGACGGACTGGTGGCGGCGCGCTATCTTACCGATTTGGGCGCGTCTGTGTCGGTTTATGTTTGGAAGCGGAAAAATTTGGATACCGACCCCAATTGGGAGCGGTTGATGGCGTATCGGCTGCCGGTGGTTTTTTGGCAGGAAGATACCGGCGCAGAACAGTTGAAAAGTTTTGTGGAAAACAGCGCCGTTGTGGTGGATGCGCTGCTGGGCACGGGGGTATCGCGCCCCATTTCCGGCAATTTGGCTGACCTGTTGCGCATTGTGCGGCAGGGGATTGAACGGCGGCGCACGGCAGATGTGCCCGCGCTGACCGACCCCATTGACCCGCCCAAAAGTGATGAAATCGGACCGGTGGTGGTGGCGGTAGATACCCCGTCCGGTTTGCACACCGATACCGGCGCGCTCGACCCGCTGACCCTGCCCGCCGATTTGACGGTAACGTTTGCCGCGCCCAAACGGGGGCAAGTGTTGTTTCCCGGCGCGGCGTATGTGGGGCAATTGCTCATCGCCGATATTGAAATTGCCGCGGATGATTTTCCGCCCGATTTGCCGCAACTGATTACCCCCGCCGATGCCGCCGCACTGCTGCCCGTGCGTCCCATTTGGGGGCACAAAGGCTCATTCGGCAAAGTGATGGTCGTTTCCGGTTCGATAAACTATGTGGGCGCGCCCGCGCTGACGGCGGCTGCCGCCTATCGGGTGGGCGCCGGGCTGGTAACGGTTGCCACACCCAAAGATGCTCAGGCGATGGTTTCCGCCCATTGCATCGAAGCGACATTCATCCCGCTGGAAACGGCAGGGGGTGGCATCGGTGCGTTTGCCACTGCTACCGTGCTGGAAAGATTGCCCGGATATTCGGTGGCGCTGGTGGGTCCCGGTTTGGGGCAAACGCCTGCCGCGAGCCAGTTTTTGCAGCAATTGCTGTACAATTTCCCGGCGGAAAAACCGTTGGTACTCGATGCGGACGCGCTCAATCTGTTGGCGGAACTTTCAAATTGGTGGGAATTGCTTCCCCCGCAAGCCGTTTTAACACCCCATCCCGGCGAAATGAGCCGGTTATCGGGTATGCCCATCGCTGAAATAGAGGCGCAGCGGTTGGAAATTGTGCCCCGGATGGCGCAAAAATGGAACACGGTGGTGGTGTACAAAGGGGCATTTTCGGTGATAGCCAATCCGCAGGGCGATGTGGCGGTGTTGCCTTTTGCCAACCCGGCGCTGGCAACCGCCGGTTCCGGCGATGTGCTGGCGGGGAGTATTGCCGGCATGTTGGCGCAGCACGCTTCGCCGTTTGAGGCGGCAATTGTGGGCGCGTATCTGCACGGGTTGGCAGGCGAAATCGCCCGCGACCAACTGTGGGAAGCGGGCGTTGTTGCCGGCGATTTGCTGCCGCTGTTGCCGCGTGCCATCAAAGAATTGCAGGGTGTGTAACGGCGGCACGGGCGGCAGCGGCTATTTTGCTTCCGCCTGTAAAATTTCGCCGGTGTCAATATCTACCAGCGCGAAAAAGCGTTCGCCGGTTTCGGTGGTAAAACTAACCGACCATTGTGAGCCGCTTTGGTTTTCCGCATAGGTGAACCAATCGTCCACGCCGTCCAGCGCGTCCCATACCCCCGGGGCACTGTATGCCAATTCGATAGCGGTATTGCGGTTTTGTTCGCGTTCTTCCGCCGCCGAAAGCGCATCGGGATTGATGATTCCGTCTAGCCAATAAGTTTCTTCATCGTACTGCACCCGCACCAACCAACTGTCCAACCCGCGTTCAAAATATACATACCACATATCTTCATAACCGTCGAAGTCAATGCTGTGTTCCCATAAATCGGGGTCGCCGAGCAGTGCCAGCACTTCACCATCATTCAGTACCAGCCGTTCCACGGCTGCCTGCCCCGCCTGAAATTCTTCCGGGGTGAGCACTGTCGGCATTGAAAGTTCCAGCACCTCTCCCGTAGCGATATTCACCTGTCCCCAACCAATCCAATCATTGCCGGCATCGAAGAAATCTGCGCCCCAAATATCGCCCTCTTCTTGGTAAGCCTCTGCATACCAGTGGGGCACGGTTGCCAAAAAGGCGGCGGCTTTCGGGCTGGCGGCTATCAGGTTGATGACCTGCGTTTCGGTGTCGTTTTGCTGAGCCGCAACCAACGGCAAAAAGGTTTTGGTGCCGGGGTCGTCGGCGGCAACCGCCACGGCGGCGCTCAGCATCAGGATAATAACCATTGCGATGAGCGTCACACCCATCAATTTGATTCTAAAAATTTTCATCATCTGCTCCTTTTATGATTTTTAGGACAAGACCAATAGACGAGCATCTCGCTTGACTTTACACTAGCCGGTGGTGTGCGGCTGGAACAACCCCAACGGTGAATATTCAAAACCGGGGAAAATCTCGGCGGTGGCGCTGTTGTTCAATCGCACCCGGAGCAATTCTGCCAACACGGCGCGATAATCAGTGGTAATTGCCAAATCGCCGTCATCCAGCGCCGCGGGCGACAGCGTGGGCCAGCGGGTATACACTTGTCCGCCGTTTACCCCGCCGCCGAGCACGAACATAACATTGCCGTGTCCGTGGTCGGTGCCGTTGCTGCCGTTTTCGCCCACGCGCCGCCCGAACTCGCTCATTGCCACCACGGTGATGTTGCCCATTCGCTCGCGCAAATCGGTGTAAAATGCGTGTAATCCGCGTCCGAGCGTGCCCGCCAAATCGGCAAATTCTCCGCCGAGCGTGCCCTGATTTTCATGGGTATCCCAGCCGCCCAAATCGAGACACGCCACTTCCAGCCCGACATCGGCTTTGATGAGTTGGGCAATTTGTTGCAAGCCCATGCCGAATTCGCCGGTGGGGTAGTCGGCATCACCGGTTGGTTGGTAGCGGTTGGATTGAATGTCTTTCAGGGTGTCAATCGTGTCAAAAACCAACCCGGCTTGCTCGCCGAGCGCGTCGGCGGGCGCTTGCACCGCATACAATTGCGAAAGCGATTGCCGCAGTTGCCGCATTTGGTCGGCTCTGCCCCGAAAGTGAAAATCGGCGATAGATTGCAGCGATAGCGGCGACACCGGTCCCCGCAGCGAATCGGCAATCATAGCGCCCATCCCCACCGCGCGGAACGGCGACTGATTTTGCCACGCGGCGGTTTGCAAGTGCCGCCCCAGCCAGCCGGTGCTGATGCTTTTATCGCCGGGGATGCCGTATTCCATAAACCGCATGGCGTCGAAATGCGAGCGGGTGGGGTCAATCGAACCGGTGGCGTGTACCAGCAGCAAATCGTTTTCATCGTAAATTTCTTTCAAGGGGGACAATGCCGGATGCAAGCCGAAAAATCCGTCCAAATTGATGGCGGCATTACTGCCGGAACCCGGTTCGGGGATGGCGATGGTGGGGCGGGCATCGTAATACATTGCGCCTTCGCCGAAAGGGGCAACGATGCTCAAGCCGTCCATACCGCCGCGCAGAAAAATACACACCAGGGTATCGTGCGGGGTATTTTGCGCTTGTGCCGAAAATGCCATACGGGGCATCCAACCGGGCAACAGCGATTGGCTCACACCGATAACGCCCAGCGCCGCGCTTGATTTTAAAATTGACCTGCGAGAAATTTTATGTGCCATAAAAACCTTCCTTATCCAACCAAAAACCAGAAACTGAAAACCAAAAACCTAATGCCACTGGAACAGGGGCGATGCCAGCATCAGCCCGAACAGGCTGCCCAGTTTTTGCGCCAGCAGGTGCGGTGTTACCCGCTGACTGCCGCCGCGCCCGTCGCCGGCAAAATCAATGAAGGGTGCGGCGGCAGCCGGCAGCAGCGGCGCGCCGAAAACCTGTTCGCTGACGGCATCTACCAGCGCTGAAACGGTGGCGGGCGAGCCAATCCGCGCGAACAAATCGGCGTGCATACCGTATCCCAGTTCGGCATCGCTTTGCGCGCCGTGGGTTAATTGCATTGCAACATTCCAGCGAGCCAGCAGCCCGTCGGTGGTTATCCACGCCGGGGCAACATCGGGATACCCGTTGGGTGGATGCCAGCCGAACGGAATTTGTCCCAGTGATTGCAGCATTTCTTGCCATACCCATTGCGAGTAAAAGGTTGTACCGGTCGCGCGCAGTGCACCCGCCAGAAAATCGAGCGGACGGCGGAATTTTTGCCCCACTGCCGCCGCAAATTCCGCCGACAGGAAGAGATGGCGCAGTACCGGCTTGATTTCGCCGCCGGTTTGCTGCCAAATGTTTGCCAGCGCATCCACCAGCGTATCGGGCGGGTTGTCGCTGACGAAGCGCACCGCCAATTTGCGGCAGATGAAACGTGCCGTGGACGGGTGATGTGCCACAATACCCAGCACGTGCAAGCCGTCTTCAATGCCGCGTCCGGCGGGCAGGGTGTGTCCCAGCACGGTTTTTTCGTCGGTATCGTGCATATCCGCATCGAAATAAAACCCGCTTTTGGTGGCATTGTGAATTGTCCAGCCGGTGAACGCCCGTGCCACCTCTTTTACATCCCGTTCGGTGTACCCGCCGTCCACGCCCAAGGTGTGCAGTTCCATTAATTCGCGGGCGTAATTTTCGTTGGGATGTTCTTTCTCGTTGACAAAATTATCCAAATACACCAGCATTGCCGGACTTTTGGCGGTTTCCAGCAGCAACGTTTGAAAATTCCCCAGCGCGTTGCGGCGGATGGTATCATGCAGTTTCAATAAATCGGCGCTGTATTCGGCGGTATCGGCGTTGATATTGAAGTGGTCTGTCCAAAACTCGGTGAGCCGTTCCAGCAATTGCCGTTTGCTGAAAACCGCGCGGCGCACAAATGCGCGTTCCATCGTTTCAAAAATGCGCCAGTCGCTGTTTTGCAGGGCGTACAGTGTGCGCCGGTCCATTTTTAGGATGGCGAGGTCTTTCAACGCTTCTTCCAGCGCCGAATCGTCAATGGTTTCGGGGGACAGTTGCTCATCGAGATAGGCTTCTGTGCCGATGGCGGCAAGCCGCGTTACCTCTTCCGGGCGTGCGCCGAAACTGATGCGGTTGAGAAAATGAATGCGCTGGGGGTCGGCGAAAGCATCGGCAGGCGATGGCATGCCAAACCATCGTTGGGGAACGAACAGATTTCGTCGGGAAATATTCATAAAAACCTCCGGGAAACTTAATTTCACCGTGCAGGGTGCAATGTTCATACATCACACATTGTGATGGTTGCATACACCGTATCACATTGCGGAGGATTTTGCCGGATGCAAAAGGGGCGCAATCGGGGCGGAAAGGGGGCGGTCGGGGGATTATTCCGGTTGAATGAGACGCAAGCCGCGTCCGCGCACCACTTGGATGACATCGCGGTTGGCGGTTTGGCGCAAACGGCGGCGCAAGCGTTTGATGAGCCCGTCCACGGCTTCTTCGCTAACGCCGGCGGGGTCGGCATCGTGCCATACGGCAGCGATAATTTCGGCGCGGCTGACGATGCCCGGGGTGTGATAGAGTAGGTTCAGCAGGGTAAATTGGGCGGCGGACAGCGGCGGTTCAACCGGCAGCGAATCAACCCAAACGGCGTGCGTTTCGGGGTTAATCCATACGCCGCGCAATCTGCCGAGGGCGGGACCCTGCGCGGTTTCTTCCGGGTCTTCAAACCGCAGCGATACACTGCCGCCGAGCACGATTTCGTCACCGCCGGTGAGCCGGTGCGGGGTGTGGGGGGCAAGCGGTTCGCCGTTGATGAAAGTGCCGTTGGTGCTGCCCAAATCGGTCAGGGTGAAGCCGGTTTCGGTGCGGGTGATGCGGGCGTGCTGCCGCGAGAGTCGGGGCAGCGGCAGGGTGATGTCGGCGGTTGCGTGCCGCCCGATGGTTGTTTCCGGCGCGTCGAGCAGCCAGCGCCGGGTGGGATTTTCGCTGAGTACCAGCCAAGCAGTGGGGTTCATAAGGTTTCAATCCAAAATCATACGAGTAGCGAGTGACGAATAGCGAATAGCGAGTGACGAATGGCGTCAATTTTCGGTTTCTGCCGGGGGAAAGCCGAAGGTCTGCCCGTCGGTGCGAATGTACAGCCAGCCGTCATCGGTGAGCAGTATGGCGCGCACCGTTTCATCAAAATAGAGGGTGCGTTCTTCGGCAATTTCGCCCGTTTCGGTGTTCACAAAAACAACTTGCCCGTCTTCCGTGCCGACCAGCAGCACGTTGGGGGTGGCAATAGCGCCGGCGGTAACCGGGCTTTCCAAATCGGTTGTCCACAGCGGCTGCGATTCGTGTTCCCAAATTTGCCACGCATACACGGTGCCGTCGGCGGCAAAAGCGAACAGATTACTCCAATTGGCGGCAAAATCCACCGCCGGCGCAGACAGGGTTGATGACCATACGGTTTGTCCGGTAAGCGATGACAGCGCCAGCACGGTGTTATTTTCCGTGCCGACAATTACATACCCCCAGCCGCCGTCACCCAATGGCGCTGCCGAGGCGGCGGCGGGCAATTCGTTCTGCCAAACCGGTTGGGCGGTCACCCGCTCTACCGTTTGGATGAGATTGCCCGCCAAAAAGAGTGCGGTATCATTCAAGGCGGGGGGATGGGCAAAGTTGTCGCCGGTATCCGGCAACGTTTTGTCGAGCGAACCTTCCCACGGGTCAATGCGGTGTACCAGCCCCGTGTCGGTTACGGCGATGAGCGGGGCGGCATTGTCGAGCGTAAGCCCGCCGATAACGCCTTGCAGCCGGTCGCCGCCGATGCGCCACAGCAGTTGGGCATCGGGCACGTGCAGGGCATACAGCGCCCCGTCGGCGGTGGGGAAAAAGACGCTGGTGGTGTCGCCGTCCATCAACAGGGTGGGTGCGGCAGAAATGTTTGCCCCCAACCGTGTTTCCCAAACGTCCGCGCCGGAAAAACGGTTGACGGCTTGCACCAGCCCGTCGGGGGCGGCAACAATTAAAAATTCATCGCCGGCGAGCAGAGATGCCGCTTCGTCGCTTTCGATATCCGTTACCCATGCCGGGTCGGCGGCGGTGGCGATGGTGTAAATTTCCGTAAAATTCAACCGCAGCGGGTCGAGCACACCGCGCCCCCATTCGCGCCGGTCAAGTGCGGGTTCGGTGGGCACGGGGGTGACGGTTGGCGGCAGCGGGGTGTCGGCGGGTGCGGGGATGGTGGTCGGCGGCGGGGTTGGGGTGGCAGTGGCAATGTCTGCGGTGGCAAACGGGTTGCCGTTCAACCAAAAAAAGCCGCCCAGCAGCACGGCTATCGTTATGGCTGCGGCGATGAGCCACCGGTGACCGGTGGCGGGTCGGTGCGGCGGTGCGGGCAGGGCGGTGACGGTTTCCGGTTGCAGTGCCAGTTGAAAATCATGCGCGGTGGCAAAACGGTCGGCGGGCTTTTTTTGCG
>CAYPNZ010000113.1:0-7912 GCA_964411845.1 uncultured Anaerolineaceae bacterium | reverse complement strand
CACACCGATGATGATTGCATCCCCCAGCGCGGCTCCCACTGCCGAGTAGCCCAGCAAGAATGGTGCAATCACTTCCCACAGTCCAAACAATGCCACAATCCAACTTAAAGTTTTTGCGGTTTTCATGATAACCCTCCTTTTCGGTTATTTTTAGTGGTTTCCGCAACCACGTGTATTTGATTACCTTTATGCTCTATTTATATCAGCTGAATGTGAACATACCGGTAGCAAAAGGTAAACGTTCGGTTACAAAAAACCACGGTTCCGAAATAAAGTTTGGAACAGCCAAAAAACAGGGCGACCTTAATGGTCGCCCGAAGGTTGGGAAGCAGAAACTTACCCCTGCGCCCCCCCGCGAAAATATTTGGGTAGTGGTGTTTTTTGACCGGTACACACATTTTACGTGACAGACGTTACGCAAATTGGTTGCCAAACACACCCTTCGATACGCCCTAACGGGCTACTCAGGGTGAAAACCACGCAAGTCCCGTATCATATATCATCAGTCAATTTTAACCACTACCGATATTTGTTGGTTTTGCGCTAATTTTCCGGCGCACCGTTGTTTATCCAGTCTGCCAGCCACTGCCATGCGTCCGGCGGAAGCCGGTTGGGATGATAGGGCTGTATTGTTACCAGCAAACTTTCATCGGCGCTGCCCGGCACAATTGCCGCGCCGGAATTGCCGCCCGCCATCGCCGAAGCGTATGTTTCCAAATTTAAACCGCCGCCATCACCATGGCAAACCACACAGCGCGCTGCCATTATCGCCGAGATGCGCCCGTCCCATGTCAGTGGCGCAGACGGGTCATCAAGTGTCAACACATTGCTCAAAGCCACAATTTCCGGCGCATCAATGCCCAAATATTTCCATTCGGTGGCATGACAACCGCTGTTGGCACAAAAACTTTCGCCGCTGATACCACCGGGGTCGGAGACGGTATGGCAGCCATCGCAGGTATCATCAAAATTAAAGCGGTGACGCGCCAACCAATGGCTATCGGTGTGCGATTCCGGCTGAAATTCATCCAGCACGGGCAGCGGCGGTACAGATCCATCGGGCAAATTTTGCAGTGGTGCGGCGTGGCACAAATCGCAATTTGCCGGGATGGCTTGTTGTTCGGCATTGAGGTGCTTGCCATCGTGGCAACGGAAACACCCCGCCGAATCTTTGTGCTGCGCGTTGTCGGGGTGGGTATCCCATGTTATGTCCATCGTGGGGAAAACCATCCGTTCATACGCTGCCAGTAACGCTTTTACGGCACGGTCTACAATTTCGGTATTTTTGGTATAATAATTGTGCCAATTTTCATCGTAATAATCGCGCAGCCCATTGATGGCTTTTGCGGCTTCTTCCATCGAAGGGTATTGTCGCACTATAACTGCCAGCGCATTTCGTTTGATATACGGTATTTCCGGCGATACCACGCCACGCGCCATCATATCATCCAGCGCATCCGCCGGATTGGGAAACGGGTGTGCAATTCGATTGTGGCAGGTCATACAATCCATTGTTTGAATTTGACGGGTATTTTGAAAATCCACAGGCAGAGCGGCGGTTATATCCACAAATTCTTCCGTTTGCCCGGTGTCGGCAAATGTAACCCGCACCCACGGTATCTGCTGCCGCAAATTCGGGCTGTCAACCGCGATATATTCCACTTTATTTTCGATGTGCCAATGAATACCCGAACCCAACCCGTCTTTATATGAGCCGCCGCCCGTTTTCAGCGCCAAATATGTTGCCGTTTCTCGATTATTGTCGTTTTCATCAAAGCGTTTTACGGTGTGCAGGGTGGTATCGGAATATTTTTCGGGGTTATGACATTTTTCGCAAATTTGCTGCGATGTTCGCATATTTTTCACGTAAATCGGCACTTCATAATCCGCGCCGATATAGCGCAGAATGTGCGCCGCGTCTCCGGCTTTGCGTCCGAATTGCGTGGCGATATATCCCCGCCCGATGTGACATTCCACACATTTTACCCGCGCGTGCGGCGATTGTTGGTACGAAATATATTCCGGCGGCATGGTATGGCACGCAGTGCCGCAAAATTCGGAACTGTTGGTGTATTCCCATCCCGCACCGGCAATTAAAAACAGTATCACCCCCACCGCAAAAATGGCGGCATACGGCAACAATCGCAGCCATAGTGGCGCAGTGCGCTCCGGAAAGAAAAATCGGTTTAAACGTTGGCGAACGGTCATTTTATCCATGGCGAATCCTCCGAAACATAACGTAGAACACCCCCGCCAAACTCAACAGCAGCAGCACATACACAACCGTCCGCAGGGTGCGTCCGTTTTCATATTTGTATGATTCCGCATCTGCCTTTTGCCCCACCGACGGGATGGGTGTGGGCGGCGGTGGCGGGGTGGGGTTGATGCCGGGGTTGAACGATGAAAACGCTTGGGGGCGGCTGGCGGCAACATAGGCAATGGTGTCTGCCGCCCATTGGGGTGTTTCGGCGCGGTCGGTATGGCAGGTGTTGCAGGCATTTTGCATTTGTGCCAACCCGCCGTGCGCCAGCGTATTTTGGGGATTGGGCTGCAAAAAACTATGGTTGTGAATGTCGTATGGTACGGCACTGGTTGCCATTTTGGGCAAATGGCAATCGCTGCACACAAATTGACGATTTTTGCTTGCCTCTTGATGGTACGGCGTGTGCACAATTAACTGCGCTTTATCGGTATGGCACTGCAAACACAGGTCGTTCAGCGGCAAATTCAATTGCGCGTCGGCTTGCCCGTTATCGTGCGCGTTATGACATGTAACACAGTGTACCATGTCCGATTGCTGCATTTTACTGCCCAATTGCCAATCCATATATTGCTGATGGTGTTTGCGCGCGCTGCCGTCTGCCCACACATCCGCATCGTCGGTGGTGAACGTAAAGTGTTCGGACAATGTATCGCCGGGGCGATATGTTGCCGGAAAACTATAGCCATCGAGAGACGTGCCCCGGCTATGGCACGAACCGCACACTTGGTCATCCACCGTTTGATACATTGGCACGTTATACGGGTCATTAGCGTGGCTGCCGCCCGGTCCGTGACAACTTTCGCATCCCACGCCAAATTCCACAAAATTCCAAGTTTCGGTATTCAAACCGGTTACATGGCACGAGCCGCAATTTTGCCGCCAGTCGCGTGTTTGCCAGTCGTCCGGATGATATGCCACCCATTCTTCCGTCTCGAAATTCCACTGTGCGGGCAAAATCAAAAAATCGCCATCGTCTGTTTGGGTAATATACCGCTGTTTCCATTTGCTGCCGATGGTATATTGCACATCGGCGACGGAAAAGGTGCGGTCGGGGTCGGATTGGGTAAAATCACCCAGTATCACTGTCGGGTCGGCAACGGCATCACCGATGAGATTGGCGTGCCGGGTATTTTTCCACACGGCATAAACCGCTTCATGACACCCGCCGCAACGGTCGCTGCCGACATAATCTTCGGCGGGATGTTCGCCAAAACCGGCACGCGCGGGAATTAACGCCACCGCCCAACTTTCGGGCTGGTCGGTGTGGCACGCAACACACGCGGCAGGCATTGTTTGCGGAATTTGCGCCGCGGGGCTGATATTGTGGTCGCCATGGCAACTTACACAGGTGGGAAGTTCGGGGTTATCCGGTTCAACCGAATGAAAGGGGCTGTGGGGGTAATGGCAACGGGTGCAATTGTCGGCAATTTGCCGTTGAAATTCTTGTAACGATTGCGCCTGATTTTCTTCATGGGGAAACAAATAATGCTGTGCCGTTCGATGGCATCCGGTGCAGTCAATCGGGTTGTTGGCGTTAGCGCCGTGCGGCGACCGGTCGAACACATCCAACGGCACTTTCAGCGATATTTCTTCGCCGGAGGGAAATGTTAGTGTGTGCTGGCTGTTGCGGTGGCAAAAACGACACTGTGTGCCGGGAACAGGTCCCTCGGCGAGCACACGCACCGCTGATGTTCCAAAATAGATTATGAGCATAAGTGCAATAAAAGGCGCGGTTTTTCGGAAAAACGCCATGACTGCCCTCCACCTTAAAACAAAGGTTGGGTCACGCTCGCCGGTTGGAGCGTGACCCACTTTTAATGACAATTTGCCGGTTATTTGTTCATACTGCCGGCTAAATCACGGTCGTGGTAGCCAATTGCCAAATCTTGTGCTTCTTGGTCGGTTATGGTGCTGGCGGGACCTCCATCGTAATGGCAATGGCGACATGCATAATCGAGGGTGATATACGGGTTGGTGAATGCGCCATCTTCTCTGAACTGCTCGGTTGCCAGCGGATTGATGCCGAAGAGGTGTGACGGCAAGTCGCCGCTGAAGCGGTCAAGGTCGCCGAGAGCACTTTTGTCGGTGGGCGCCATGTGGCAGTCAATACATTCTGCGTGTTTGCGGTCGGTGATTTTTTGATATTCAACTTTTTCAAAGTGACAACTTTCACACTGCACGTTGATACCTTCATCACCTTTGGCATATCGGGTGGTTGTGTGCGGTTCGTGGCAATCAACACATTCCAAAGCGTTGTGCTTTGATTCTATTAACTCTTCATATTGCTCATGGTGTCTGGTAAACCCTTTGCTGGCATCAATTTTAGTTTTATCGCCGCGGTAGTGACAATTGCCACACGCTTCCGAGGACGTGTCAACTTTTAGTTGATAGCCATACGGGTCGTTGACATGGTTACTGCCGGGACCGTGGCATTCTTCGCAATAGATGCCGGGTTCTGCCCAGGTGCCGATAATACCTTCCAAACCATCTTGATGCCCTTCCGGATTGTACCCGGTCGTGTGGCACGTGCCACAATTATACGGGTGTTGCTCTCCGGCATGATACGGCACCCAATTTTCGCCCATATCCAAATCTTCGTTGTACAAATTGTACTGGGTCGTAGCGTTTTCATCGCCGGTGATGATATAGCCATCTTTGCCGATGAAACGGGCTTTCCACCCATATCCACCGATAACATACGTGATGTCATCCCAAGTGTACCCTTCGGGGGGATTCGGTACTTCAGAGAAAGGATACTCCGGCGGCTTGCCATCAACCACTTTATTCAGTTTGTAAGGGTGACCGGACTTCATAAAAGTGTTGTACGTGTCTTCGTGACATTCCTGACACGCTTCGTGACCGACATACGTTGCACCGGAAGCGCTCACGCCATCTGCACCGGCGGGTCCCGGCGGTCCGGGTGGTCCTGCCGGACCTTGCGGTCCCTGGGGTCCTGCGGGACCTGCGGGTCCGGGCGGTCCCGCGGGTCCTTCCGGACCCTGTGGTCCGGCGGGTCCCGCAGCACATTGAGCGGCAACCAATGCCAATGCTAAAATTACAACAACTATCAAGAGTTTTTTCATAGCAATCCTCTAACCTCCAATCTTGAAACAGTGGCATTAAACAAAAGCGTGGCATTGCATAAATTTTTTACTATAAACACCTCCGGCGTACACGGGCAAGCGTCGCCCGGCTAACAACGGCTTATTATACCCAATTGATATGGGTATTATAACCCATTATTGTTTGGTTGTAAAGTTTTCGTTGCGTGTTTGTGACGTTTGTCACCCATAATCGGGACTCATGTCATATAAAAAACGCGAGTGAGGTAACAAACCGTCACTCGCGTTAACGTTAAAAATCGTTATTCGGTTTTTATTGCACGGAAATTAACCCTTTGCCAATGGCAAATTTTACCAACTCTACCCGACTGTGAATTTTCAGTTTCCGCATAATGTTTTCCCGGTGGCGGTCAACCGTTTTCACGCTGATGTTCAACGCATCCGCAATCTCGCGGTTTGTTTTCCCGTCGGCTATATTTAACAACACTTCACATTCGCGCGGGGTCAAATCCGGGCATCGCTCTGAAGATGCGGTTGCCCCCCCCATTGCGTCGCCGGCGGCAGGTTGGCGCTGCAAAAAATCTTCAACTAAATATTTCGCCAAACTGGGATACAAAAACACTTCGCCATTGTAAACCACGTGAATAGCACTAACCAAATCATCGGGCGCGGCACGTTTTGGCACATACCCCGCTGCCCCGGCTTGCAGCATTTTGAAAAAATATTGTTGGTCTTCGTGCATGGTCAATCCCAAAACTGCCACCTTCGGGTACAATTCTTTTATCCGGCGCGTTGCCTCAACGCCGTTCATCCCATTCATAACCACATCCATCAATACTACATCGGGTTGAACTTTTTTCAATTGCTCCAATGCCGTTTCACCACTATTGGCTTCACCCACAATTTCTATATCTTTCTCAGCCTGAAACAACATCTTTAAACCGGCACGAACAATGTCGTGGTCATCCACTAACAGTAACTTTATCGTTGACATATTGCTCACCTTCATAATTTTTGGGGATAATTACTTGCACGCGGGTTCCCTGTCCCGGTGATGATTCGATGCGGCAACTGCCACCGAGCAATTGAGCGCGTTCCTGAATACCCAGCAACCCCCAGCCTTTTTGACGTTCACGCCCCCGAAATACACGTGATGGGTAAAACCCCCCACCATCGTCCACCACCGAGAGTTCGATGTGTGATTCGTACTCCGTCAAACGAACCACAACCGATTCGGCGTTGGCATGTTTTGCCACATTGGTCAACGCTTCTTGCATTATGCGAAAAACGGCGGTTTCACTATCGGGTGGCAGCGATGCCGCCGAATATTGAATATCCAGCCGCACCGAAATACCATATTGCTGCCGAAATTGGTCTACATACCAGTGTAAGGCTGCATCCAACCCCAAATCATCCAATTGCGACGGGCGCAAATTCGCAATAATTCGCCGCAATTCGTTCAGAGCAATTGCTCCGTATTGCTTTAACTGCCGGATATGCGACATGGCTTGCTGCGGGTCTTCCGCAATTAACGCCTCTGTGCCGCGCAACCCCAAGCCTATTGCCGTAAGCGATTGTCCGGTGGAATCGTGTAACTCGCGCGCAATTCGTTTTCGCTCGGCTTCTTGCGCGCCAACCACCCGATGCAACAATTCCGCCAAGACCTTTTCGTGTCGCTGCGCCTCTTGATGCAGCCGTGCATTCTCAATGGATAGCCCCAATTGCTGGCTGATACCCAATGTTAAATTAAATTCATTCACCGAAAGATGGCGTTCGCCCGATTTTCCGGTTTGAGCCAGCACCAACGCCCCGATAATTCTTTTTTGGGTGGTCAGGGGCAAACCCAACATCACTACCGGGGCGATGGCGTTTTGGCACGATGTCCATTCCCGCGCAGTCTGCGGGTCAAACACAATTTCTTGCCCGTCCGCATGGCGGCAAACCGATTTTCCGGCTTGTATGCAGTGTTTGCCCAGCGATATGGCGACAGCATACGCCGAATTTTCTTCCGGCTCCGGTTGTTCACCAAAACCGATGGCGGCATCAACCACAACATCTTCGATTTGACGGTCATTCAAAATGAGCACGCCGGCATCGGGAAACGTTAAACGGTTGACAATATACTGTAACGCATCCCGACTCGGCTGGTTGGGGTCGGAGGGCAACGCCAACAAATTTGAAACCTCCAGCAATACCGACAATTCTTGCGTTTTCAATTGCAACGCTTCATTTAATTTGTCTTTTTCTCTGTTGATGCGCCGTTCGGTATCAATGGCAGCACGTTGCGCCTGCAATTTTTCATATCGCGCGGCTGCCAATTTTCGCTGGCTTTCCATTTCAAACACATTTAACGCACGCACCATGTAAATGGCAATTATCGTCGCTATTCCCCCGCGAAACAACTGCACCGGCACCCCAAACACTTGCAAAAATATTTCGCTATTAATGTAATTTGAGGGAAACAGAAAAGTTTTTGCCACAAAAAGTTGCCCCAAAACGCCATACGCCAACAACGCCGCCGCACTCACCATCAAATCTCGCCCGAATTGCGGCATACGATGCCGGCGCATTGTTTTTCGCTGGGTAA
>CAYPNZ010000112.1:0-7990 GCA_964411845.1 uncultured Anaerolineaceae bacterium | reverse complement strand
GTACATCAGCAAAAAGGGCGCCAGCCCGGGCGCGCGGGTTATAGCCACTGCCGCCTCAACCCAGCAATACCCGCCGAGCAGCAACTCGCCCCAGGTTGTCCAGTCTACCGGCAGCACATACTCGCCGGCGCGGCGCATACCGTTTTGCGTGCGAAACTTCGGGGTGCGCAAAAATTCGCGGGGATTGCGTCCGGTCAATCCCTCAAACACCGCCCAACTGTTGTTCAGCATAATGCCCGCCCCAAACAGCACCAAAAACGGAAAATACGCAAACCGCCGCAGCCAATGGCGATACCCCCCCCACTGCGACAGCGCAAACAGCACCGGCGGGGCAAAACCCGCCACGCCCAGCGCGCCGATGGGCAGCGTGCCGGGGTCTCGCACCAAAATTACCGGCAAACCGAGCACTATCATCGCCAGCATCAGCGGGTGAACCAAATATCCGCTTAAATGCAGAAATGCCTGCACTTTTTGCCACGGCGACAATCGGGCGCGCAACAATGTGCCGGCAAACTTTTTTAGTGCCTGAATTGCCCCTTTTGCCCAGCGAAACTGCTGGCGTTTGAAAGCGGTCAGCAGCGGCGGAATTTCTGCCGGGGCAACCACAGTCGGTACATACCTCAGTTTCCACCCGCGCAATTGCGCTCGATACGACAAATCCAAATCTTCGGCAATGGTATCCGACTGCCAGCCGCCGGCATCGTCAATGGCGGCGCGCCGCCACACCCCGCCCGACCCGTTAAAATTCATCAGCAGCCCGCTTTGGCTGCGCACCGTTTGTTCAACCACAAAATGCCCGTCCAGCGCCAGTGCCTGCGCGCGGGTAAACGGGTTGGCGGTATCATTCAAATGTCCCCAGCGAGCCTGCACCATGCCCACCTGCGGATTGCGAAAATGGGGCACAACGCGCCGCAGAAAATCGCGCGGCGGAACAAAATCGGCATCGAAAATGGCAATAAATTCGCCGGGGGCAGATTGCAGCCCGTATGCCAGCGCACCCGCTTTAAAACCTTCGCGCACCGGACGGCGCACATATTCAATATTTACCCCGCGCCGCCGGTGAAATGCCACCCGCGCCCGCGCCAGCGCAATCGTTTCATCGGTGGAATCATCCAGCACCTGTACGGATAATTTTTCGGGGGGATAATCCAGCGCCGCCACCGCATCAATCAGCCGTTCCACCACCAATTTTTCGTTAAAAACGGGCAATTGCACCGTTACCGATGGCAAATCGGCATCAGCCGAAACGGTTTCGGGTTGGTTGAAAGCCGTCTTTCGATGGCGCAAAAATTGCACCGAAAAGAAAAGCGCGTTAAACCCGTATATTGCCAATCCCACCAAAACAAGGCTGTAGGCTAAAATTAAAAATATTGTCATTTTTCACCAGCCGATAAAAAAGGGGCGTGCGGCTATTGCGCGCGAACGCCCTCCTTCTTTCAAGCAAAATCAAACGGGGGAAAGTATAGCACGAAGGGCGGGAATGGACAAAACCATAAATTGACGGCGTGTTTGACTTTTGGTTTGTGAATGTTATCATTGACGTGAAACGTGAGATTTGTTAATTGTTGCTCACAACGGAGTTGTTATGAACCAATACGAATCATGGGGACGATATTTTAACGTTTCCCAACAAATTCGCCGGGCGACATGGCAGTCGGAAATGGATGCGCTGGTGCGCGAACTGCCTGCGCCTTTTTTGCCGTATGGTTTGGGGCGCAGTTACGGCGACAGTTGTTTGAACGATGGCGGCACGCTGCTGGATATGCGTCCGCTGAACCACTTTTTGGCATTCGATGCGGAAAACGGCGTGCTGCGCTGCGAAGCGGGGGTATCGCTGGCGGAAATTTTGCAGGTCATTGTGCCGCACGGCTGGTTTTTGTCGGTTACGCCCGGCACAAAATTCGTGACGGTCGGCGGGGCAATTGCCAACGATGTGCACGGCAAAAATCACGGGCATGCGGGCACTTTCGGCATGTATGTTACCCGGTTTGAATTGTTGCGTTCCGACGGCACACGGCTGATTTGTTCGCCCGATGAAAACGCGGAATGGTACCGCGCCACCATCGGCGGGTTGGGGTTAACCGGCGTGATTCTGTGGGCGGAAATGAAACTCAAAAAAATTGAAAGCCCGTTTATTGATGAAGAAATCATCAAATTTAAAAATCTGGACGAGTTTTTTGAAATTGCCCGCGAATCAGAGGAAGGATACGAGCACACGGTCAGTTGGATTGATTGTTTTGCCCACGGCGATTCGCTGGGCAAAGGCGTTTTTATGCGCGGCAACAATGCCGCCGCCCCCACCGAATATCGGTTTCAACCGGCGGGCGGTCAGCGACTCACCGTGCCCTTCACCGCGCCCAATTTTATGCTGAACAATTTTACCATGCGGGCGTTCAACATCCTTTATTATGAAAAGAATTTGCGGAAAACGGTGCGGGCGCTGGTTCATTACGAACCGTTTTTCTACCCGCTGGATGCGGTCGGGCGGTGGAATAGAATTTACGGCAAACGCGGTTTTATGCAATATCAGTGTATTGTGCCGTATGACGACAATTACCACGCCATCCGCGCCATCATCGAAAAAATTGCCACATCCGGGTTGACGCCGTTTTTAAACGTGCTGAAAACCTTTGGCGACAGAAAATCGCCGGGGATGCTTTCTTTCCCGCGCAAAGGGGTAACGCTGGCAATTGACTTTCCCAATCAGGGGCAAGCCACGCTTGACCTGCTGACCGAAATTGACCGGATGGTGCTCGATAGCGGGGGGGTGGCGGGCTATCCCGCCAAAGATTCGCGGATGTCGGCGCAGTTTTTTCAAACCTTTTTCCCCGAATGGGAGGCGTTCCGGCAATATGTTGACCCGAAAATTTCGTCCGGCTTGTGGCGGCGGGTAACCGGGCAGAACACATAACGAGCAGCAAATGATGAAGGACAGATAACATGAAAAAAACAACCATTGCTGCCGGGGCAGTTTCGGCGATTGCCGCTGCGCTGGCGATATTTGCCAAATCGAAACAAAAATCTGTGGTGCAAGAAACGTTGCGTACCGCGCGATTTCGCCAACCGCGTCGGGTGCTGATTGTGGGAGCAACCTCGGCGATAGCGCAGGAAACCGCCAAAGAATTTGCCGCCGACGGGGACAAACTTTTTTTGGTGGCGCGCAATGCCGAAAAATTGCAGGTGGTTGCCAACGATTTGCGCGTGCGCGGGGCATCGCAGGTGGAAACGGCGGTGCTCGATGTGAACGATACCGACCGGCACGCCGAAATTTTGTCGCGTGCGGCGGAATCGCTGGGGGGGCTGGATGTGGCGCTCATTGCGCATGGCACGCTCAGCGACCAACCCGCCTGCCAGCAAAGCGCGGCGCTGACCGAGCGGGAAATGCGCACCAACTTTTTGAGCGTGGTATTGCTGCTAACTGTGCTGGCGAATCAATTTGAAGCGCAACGGCACGGCACCGTTGCCGTCATTTCATCGGTGGCGGGCGACCGCGGACGCAAAAGCAATTATGTGTATGGCGCGGCAAAAGCGGGCGTTACCGCGTTTCTGTCCGGTTTGCGCGGGCGGCTCGATGCGGCGGGGGTGCGGGTCATCACCATCAAACCGGGGATGGTAGACACGCCGATGACGGCGCATCTGGAAAAAGGACTGTTATTTGCTTCTGCGGAAACGGTGGGCAAAGGTATCTACCGTGCTATTGTCACCGGGCAAGAAGTGGTTTACCTGCCGTGGTTCTGGTGGGTTATTATGACCGTTTTGCGGCACGTGCCGGAAGCCGTTTACAAAAAGTTGAATTTTTAAACCTCAGTTATCCACACCGATTCTCTTCTTGCGACAAATGTCACAATTTTGTGTGACATTTGTCACTAGTCCCCAAACTTAAACGTGCTATTATAGGTATGGTATTACTATATTCGTTTATCCGAATATAGTAAAGAGGAATCATGCCGAACCGACCAAAACCAACGACCAAAGATATACACGCGCTGCACGCAATGATGTGTCAAGCCATCGCCGACCCGATACGCATTGCGGTGTTGTATGAACTTTCAGACAACGCCGAACATTCGGTGAACGAACTGGTTGCCGCGCTGAATCTGCCGCAGGCAACGGTATCTCGGCATTTGCGCACTTTGCGCGACCGCGGATTGGTGTTGGCTCGGCGCGACAGCACCTTCGTTTTTTACAGGCTCACCGATGCTCGGGTATTGGATGCACTCGATTTAATTCGCAGCGTTCAATCTGACATTTTATCGCAACGGCACCAAATTATTCAAACCCCACCGCCACGGGGGAGTGAATAAATTTATATAAAAGGATGAGGCGCATATGAAAAATAGTAAATACATTTGGGTATATGGATTAGCTGTCACATTGCTCATCATCATCGTTCCCATTGTTATTTTTGCCAAGCCGAATGACAATGTGAAAAAAGATGATCCGTGGGCACATGTTACCCCCACACCCGTTCATACCGACCATTCGGTGTTAATGACGGGACCGTATGAAACACCGCAAGATGTTACCAAAGCATGCTTGCAGTGCCACCCCGATGCGGCAAAAGAAGTACAACAAACCACCCATTGGACATGGCTGAGCAAACCGGTATATGTGCCGGAACGCGGCGGTGAATATCAACTGGGCAAGAAAAACGCCATCAACAACTTCTGTATTGGCATTACACCAAACTGGCCCGCCTGTACCACTTGCCACGTCGGTTACGGGTGGAAAGATGAAAACTTCGACTTTTCCGAAAACAATCAGGATAGTGTTGATTGTTTGGCGTGCCACGATAACACCGGCGTCTATAAAAAATCCAAAGCCGGCTATCCCGATGACAGTGTGGACTTGGTGGCGGCGGCACAAAGCGTCGGCACGCCAAACCGCAACAACTGCGGGATGTGTCACTTTAACGGTGGTGGCGGCAACCGGGTAAAACATGGCGATTTAGACCAAAGTTTGCTCTTCCCCGACAAGGAACTCGATGTTCATATGGGCGGATATGACTTCCAGTGTGTTACTTGCCACACCACCGAACACCACGACATTCGCGGAAAATCCATCTCGGTGAGTTTAGCCGGTTTGGCAGCGGAAGACCAGGTTTCGTGTACCGACTGCCACAGCGAAACACCGCACGCAGACGAACGCATCAACGAACACACCGATACCGTCGCTTGCCAAACCTGCCACATCCCCGAAATGGCGCGGAAAGAATCTACCAAAATTTACTGGGATTGGTCGCAAGCCGGACACGATTTGCCGGAAAGCGTGCACGAGTACCTGAAAATCAAAGGGTCGTTCACTTACGAGAAAAATCTTGTGCCGGAATATCGCTGGTACAACGAAACCTCGTACCGGTATTTGGCGGGTGATAAAATTGACCCCACCAAACCCACCCCGATGAACTATCCCAAAGGCGACATCAACGACCCCACCGCCAAAATCTGGCCCTTCAAAGTGCATCGCGGCAAACAGCCGTATGACACCGAATATATGTACTTCCTGTTGCCCAAAACCTTCGGCGAAGGGGGCTACTGGACAGACTTTAACTGGGACCAAGCCTTCCGTTTGGGTGCGGAAGCCAACAACTTGCCGTACAGCGGACATTACGATTTCGCCCCGACGGAAATGTACTGGCCCACCACCCATATGGTCGCCCCGAAAGAAGACGCCCTGCAATGCGTTGACTGCCACAGCGAAACCGGGCGGCTCGATTGGGTAGCGCTCGGTTACCCCGGCGACCCCATCGAATTTGGCGGGCGTGATGTTTCCACTCAAACAGTCAGTCAAGAGGGAGCAAAATGATGAAACGCAGAATAGCCATCATTCCACCGTCACTGCGCAAATATCGGCGCGCCATCACCCTGTTAAGCATTGTTGCACTTACGGTGCTGGCACTGGCAAGCATCGTGCTGGCTCAGGGACCGTTTCCGTATTTGCCGCCCACCGGCACCGAAAACGTAAACCCCGGTCCCATTGCCCACCCGGTTTTCCCGATATTGGATGCCGATGGAAACAACGTGCTCGACACCGGCAACCCGATGTCCACCATCAAAACGTGCGGCAGTTGTCACGATGCCGAATTTATTGCCGGGCACAGTTTTCACGCCGATATGGGTATGTCTGATATGACCCTCCCCGGGCAAGTAAAAAACGGGCATCCGTGGGATACCAGCCCCGGACCGTATGGCAAATGGAACCCGTTAACGTATCGCTATCTTTCCCCCGGCGGCGACGGTCCCTTCGATTTGGGCACGGCTTCGTGGATACAGGTATTCGGTTCGCGCCACGTGGGCGGTGGTCCCGCCGTTGCCGATGTGGACGGTACGCCGTTGCCGCAAGTTTCGGTTTCCGGCACCGACCCCACCACACACGTGCTCGATGAAAACGGAGACATCACCACTTGGGATTGGAACAAATCCGGCGTGGAAGAAATGAACTGCTTTTTGTGCCACGCTTCAAACCCCAATACCAACGCCCGCAATTTTATGCTGCAAACGGGGAAATTCAAATGGGCAAACACCGCCACCCTTTTCGGCACGGGGATTGTAAATATTGCCGAAGACGGCACATACAAATGGAACCCCCAAGCCTTCGATGCGGATGGCAATTTGCTGCCAAAATACACAAAAATGCACGACCCCGGCGACGAAGCCTGCGGCTTGTGTCACGGCGATGTTTACGCCGATGCCAAAACAACGGTGGTGTTAAACGGCGAACCGGGGCACAACACCGCCACCACCGGCGAAATTTTCTCGCCGCAGCGTATTAACGTCAGCGGTATGAACATTGACAACAAAGAAAACCTTGACCGCGCCTTCGACATTCATGCCGAACGGGCAGTGGGGTGTACGGATTGTCACCCGGCGCAAAATAACCCGGCATACTTTCAGGGAAATCCCGACAACAAACTTTCGCACCTGATTTTCGATGCCCGCCGCATGGACTTGGGCGCATATTTGAAAGAACCGTCGCACCAATTTGCCAAAGGTCAAACCACACAGGGCATTGACGACCCCGAAACCAATAACACCATGCGCGACTGCGAAGGGTGTCACGACCCGTATGTTGCCCACGATTGGCTGCCATACAAAACCAGCCACTTTAACAGCCTCAGTTGCCAATCGTGCCACATTCCGCATTTGTATGCCCCTGCCATCCAACAGGTTGACTGGACGGTTGTTACCATTGACGGCAACGGCAAGAAAATTTACCGCGGTATCGAAGGCAAATTGGATGACCCCGCATCGTTGGTAACCGGGTTTGTACCGTCACTGGCAATGGAAAAACAATTCAAAGAAGACCCGGTTGTTTCGCCCTTCAATATGATTTCATCGTGGTATTGGGTTGCCGGTAACCCCGAACGTCCGGTGCGCCAAATTGATTTGAAAGCGGCGTATTTGGACGGCGACCACTATCGTGCCGATGTGCTGGCGGTTTTCGACAGCAATGGCGACGGCGCGCTTGAAAATTCCGAATTGCGAATTGACTCGCCGGAAAAAGAATCGCTCATCAAACAAAATTTAACGGCGCTCGGTTTGAGCAACCCGCACATCGTTGCCGAAACACAACCGTATGACATCAGCCACGATGTAACCAACAGCGATTTCGCCGTGAAAGATTGTACCGTCTGCCACAGCAAAAATTCGCGCCTTGACCAACCGATGATGCTGGCATCGTATGTGCCCGGTGGGGTGGTTCCGGCTATTTTCGGCAGTGACAATGTTGCCAACGCCGGCGAAATTATGACCAACGACGACGGCACATTGGCATTCAAACCCGACCTCAACAAAGAAGGGCTGTACATTTTCGGGCACAGCAGTGTATGGTGGATTGACTGGCTGGGTATTTTGTCATTCCTTGGCGTACTTGCCGGTATTTCTTTACATGGTGGATTGCGCTATTACTTCGCGCTGAAAACCCCGCCGCCGCACCATAAACTGAAACGGGTTTACATGTACGATGTGTATGAGCGTTTGTGGCACTGGCT
>CAYPNZ010000111.1:0-8024 GCA_964411845.1 uncultured Anaerolineaceae bacterium | reverse complement strand
CATTAAAAAAAAAAAACACAAAGCAACAGTACCCGCAGGTAAAAGGCTACAAAATGCTGCTGATGAATATTCGCAGTTATACCTACCCCGTGGGGCGCAAAGCGGCACAGATTTTTAAAGAAGTCAATCCCAACAGCACCATTATCGTCGGGGGGATGCACGCCACCGTTGCCCCCGATGAACTGCTGGAAATCCCCGAAATTGACCGAGTGGTGCAGGGACCCGGCGAAGAGATTATTTTGGACATCGTGCAAAACCCGGAAAAGTTTGAGCGATTGACCGTCGGCATCGGTTCAAAAAGTATGGCAGACTGGCCCCAAATTGACCGTACCCTGTGGCCCCAACCCCATCGCCGCCTGCGAAAAACCTTTAACTACCCGCTGGAACCGGAATGCGGCTGGGGACCCGCCCCGGTAGCCACCATTCTCACCAGCCGGGTGTGCCCGTGGCAGTGCGCTTTCTGCAACGAAAATTCATACATCCCCAACATGGGGCGGCGTCCGGTGGAAATGGTTATTGACGAACTGAATTTTCTCGACCGGAAATACGGCGTGGGGTCAATTGTCATCCACGATTCGATGTTTTTTCAAAACCCGAAATGGCTGGAAGAATGGATTGAAAAATATCCGCGCAAAGCAAACAAAGTATGGCCCTATTGGGCAGCCGGGCGCTCGGATACCATCCGCCAGTGGCCCGAACTGTTCACCGCGCTGGTAAAAGAAACCAACTGGGATACGATTTCCATCGGGTTTGAAAGTGGCAGCGACCGTATGCTGCGCCTGCTGAACAAAGAATGCACCGAAGAAGACAACTATTTCGCCATTGACCTGCTCAACCGGCTGGGTGAAGAATTTGAACGCGAAGGGCGCAAACCCCCGATGTTCTGGGCAAACATTATGCTCGGTATCCCCGGCGAAACACACGAAGATGCCTTTAAAACCATCCGTATGCTCAAATCCATGAAATATGTGTACCCGTCAATTTCGTATTATGCGCCCTACCCCGGTTCGGCACTGGGCTATCAACTCATCGCCGAAGGGAAAAGCCTGATGTCGAAAGAAAATTATCACCGCTTCCCCGGCGATGAAAAAGTGAAAGGTATAGACTATGCCTTTTACCGAGATTTGCTTGCCGGCAAATACGATGCCGAAGTGAACGCCGGACTGGATGACTATCAGGCGCAACAAAAATCGGGAATTTTTGCGGAGGCGTTGGTAAAAGCATGAGCAGTTTCAGCAACCCCCACTATATGTATTTGTTCAAAATGAAAAACGGAAAACGAAAACTGGCATACGGGCACACGCCGGAAGATGCACTGGAAATTTTAAGTTACCGTTTGACGGAAGAAGAGATGGCGCAAATCATTCGTGATGATTATATTAAAATTTCGCAACGAAAATTACAGCAACACATCCACGATTTGGGATAAAAGTATGTGGTACTTTATACCCAAAAGTACACCACCGTGTACATAAAAATATCAATTGATACACAAATAGGGCACGAAAATTCGTGCCCTTGTGCTATTTTTTCATAATGTTGATATTCCCGTTATCGAAAAGGCAAAAAACAGTTTTGGCAAAAATTGCCGCCGGCGAAACACTGAAATCGCACCGTCATTTGGACGGGCGAAAGGTCTATCTGCTGCACCCGCTTGCCGGCGAACCGTCGCCGGTGGCGGCGCGCACGGTGCAATCGCTGGTACGGCGCGGACTGCTATCCAGCAACCAAAAATTTCCGGTGGCAACTTTTTACCTCACCCCGAAAGGGGCGGCACACGCAAAAAAATAGAGCCCGATATTCCATCGGTCTCTATGGTTAAAATGTTTTTTGCAGCCATTGCCCCGCACCGATGGCAACACTGCCCACCAGCACCATCAACAGCAAAAATGTATAATCCGGCGATGGCGCGTTTGTTGTTTTTTCTTCGGCGGTATTTTTCAGAGCACGGGTCAGTGTTTTAAAAGACTGCCCACCGCCAATAAGACTATACATTCCCAAAATGTATGCCGCCGCGCCGCCAATGCCCAAACCGATGCCAAATGTGTGCCACGACCATTCGTTGCCACCGGCACGCACGGTTGCCGCAACAAAGCCCATCAGCATCATTTCGGCGGCAATGGCTAGCGCCAAAAACCGCCAGAATTTTTTCAGTTCACTTTTCCGGCTCATAGCGCACCGTCAGCGCGAAATGGTTTCTGCCGCAACTTTTATCAGCGTGGGCGGATGCAGTACCATATTGGCATAACTGGCATTCGCCATGGGGCACGAACATTCTTGGTTGTAAATGCTGCGCCGCATTTTTGCCATCGCCTCACTCCGCCAGATGGGACGCAGGTCGTAATTGGTGTTGCGCAGGTTGCCGACACCTTCGGCGCGAATGCAGCAACTCCACACATCGCCGTTGGGGGCAATTTGGCAACTTGCCCACCCGGCATAACACGGAATGACCTGCCGCCGCTCCATCAGCGTGCGTTTGGCTATTTGATAGTATTGCGCGCGGAACGATTGTGTCAATTTTGCCAACCCTTTGGCGGGGCGACGGCGGGCTTTCTCGCTCAAAAAATCGGCGACGGGGGCGTATTTTTCTGCCAACGGGGTAATATTCCAGCCCACCGTGTCGAGTTCCACCCGCTCTTCGGCAATTTCGGTGATAAAACTATCCGGTTCTAAAAATTGCAATCCATCGTAAATTTCAAAAAACCGGTCAATATTAAAATTTGAAATGACGGTATGGGTGGTCAGCACCAAATTTTTGTGTTCTTTTTGCAGGCGTTTCAATTCCTGCCAAGTTTTCATGGCTTTGTTCCAGTTGCCGGGAACCATACGGATTTTGTCGTGTTCCTCGCCAACCGCATCGAGGCTGAGGTTTATGCCGATGTTGGTTTTCGGCGCGCCGGCGCAAATGCGGTCAACCTGCTCTACAATTTGGCGGGTGAGGATGCCGTTGGTGGGAATGGTGATAACGGCGGGACGGGCATGCTTGTACGCCGACAGCGCCAGCTCGGCGGTATCTTTGCGCAAAAAAGGTTCGCCGCCGGTGAAGGTGTAATAGAGCGGTCCCCGCCCGATGTTGGCGAAAACTTTGTCCCATTCTTCCAGTGTCATATCGTCGTTCGGTTTGCGCCAAACATCGCAGGTTTGACATTTGGAATTGCAGCGGTAACTAACGCTCACCACAATGCTGAACGGCATCATCTGCGGAAAGCCGAATTTTCGATAACTCCAATAGAGGGGGATTTTAGGAAGAAGACTTATCATAGCCGATTATCGGTTAATTGGAGATTAGCGATTCGATATTGAATCTCGAATCGCTAATCAACCAAATTCTAATTTGCCGTGGGGGCGGTTTCTCTTTTGCCGATGCCCGCCAGCATGCTGAGGGCGGTTTGGGCATAATACGGAAAACGCGCCCAGGTATCTTTGCGGGTGGCAATGCGCAACACCCGTTTGGGGCGCAGGTAAAAACGCCGATGCGCTTCGTGCCATTTGCGTTCCACCACTGCGGCATCCAAACCGCCATACGAAAAGAGCGCTTTATCTTCTTGAATGGCGAGTTGGTCCCAGTTGCCCGGTTTTACCAGCCCTTCGCGCTGCAAAATATCCCACATTTCCGTGCCGGGATACGGGGTTGCCATCAAAAAATGTGCCAAATCCGGGTCGAGTTCCAATGCCAGCCGGGTGGTTTTTTCCATAGATTCTTCGGTTTCGCCGGGCATACCGTAGATGAAAAAGCCCATCGTTTGCAGTTTGGCGGCTTTTGCCCATTTGATGGCGTTACGCACCATGTCTACCGTCTGCCCTTTTTTGATGACTTTGCGCAGCACATCGTCATCGCCGCTTTCAATGCCGAAGCCCACCCGCTTGCAGCCGGCGGCTTTCATCATTTTAAACAATTCGGCATCGGTATTGTTCACCTTCATCCCGTGAATGGTCACCCACGGAATGTGGTTCAATTTGTTGTCAATCAACGCCTGACACAATTCTTTGGCACGGTCGCGGTCGAGATTCCAAATGTCATCTGTCACACCGATTTCGGTTGCGCCCAAATCTTCCACCAGCCAGCGCCATTCGGCGATGACGTTTGCCACACTGCGCCCGCGCCAGGTATCGCCGGTGATGGGTTTGGAACAATAGGTGCATTTGTACGGGCAACCGCGGCTGGTAACGATGGTGTATGCCCGCGCGTGCGGGTCTAACCCGTCGGTGAGCGGGTTTAAGTTGGTGTAACGGTCAATTTTGAACAGATGATGCGCCGGAAACGGGATGGCATCCAAATCATCTGCCAGCGGGCGGTCGAGATTGTGCCGGATTTTTCCGGTTTCATCGCGCCACGAAAGCCCCATAATATCGCCCATATATTCGGCGCGGAACAATCGCGGCTGGTCTGCGCCCTGCTCGATGCCGCGGTCTTTTTCCAGTGCCGCCAGAATTTCGATGATGGTAAATTCGGCTTCGCCGCGCACCACCATATCCACCACCGGTTTTTCCATCGATTCGTGGGGCATCAGCGTTAAATGCGGACCGCCGAGTATGGTTATCGCCCCGAACCGTTTGGCGGTTGCCGCCTGCTGCCATGCGCTGGGAATGAGCGGCGTTGGGGCGGAAATGCCCACCACATCGTACCGGTTGCGCAGCATGTGTTCTTCAAACGTTTCAAATGCCTCTTCGACGGCGGCATCCCAAATGGTCACATCGTATCCGTGCGCCAGCAGTGCGCCCGCCAAATACCCCAACCCCATGTGGATATGTTTGCGGCTATTCCACACGCCGGATTCCGGGCTAGCCAGTAAAACTCGCATGCCTGCTCCTAAATTCCCGCTTCGGATTGAATGGCTTTTTTCAGTTCGTTTTTCTCTTTGGGGGGGAAGATGGTTTTCCACGCCACTTTAAAGGTGCGCCGCCAATTGACCCAAAAATCTTTTCGCATCAATGTCATCGCTATACGATGGGGACGCAGGTAAAATCGGCGATAGGCTTCTTTCCATTTGCGTTCAATCAGTTCGGCGGGCATACCGGGCATTTCATACCGCGCTTTGCCGTCGAAAAAGACGTAATCTTCCCACGAATCAATCAGCAGCCGCCCCTGCCGTTTGGCAATTTCGTACACTTTTGTGCCGGGGTACGGGGTCATCATGCTGAAGTTGGCAATGAGCGGGTCAACTTCGCAGGCAAATTGGATGGTTCTGTCCATTGATTCTTCGGTTTCGCCGGGCAAACCGATGATGAAAAAGCCGATGGTTTCAATACCGACGGCTTTGGCGTTTTTAAAAGCCTGCCGAATGGTATCGTGGTCAATTTTCTTGTCGATGGAAAGAAGCACGTCCGGGTCGCCACTTTCCACCCCGAAGGCGGTACGTTTCAAGCCGGCGGCTTTCATGTGCGCCAAAACTTCTTTGGTTGCCAAATTGGCGCGAATGCCGTTGACGAAAATCCACGGGACATGGTTCAGGTTATTTTCCACCAGCAGGTCGGAAATTTGCATCATGCGGTTCATATCAATATTGGCGCTGTCATCCAGCACGCCGATTTCTTGCGCGCCCAGTTCTTCCACCAAATGTCGCCATTCCGCCAGCACGTTTTCCGGCGAGCGTGCCCGCCATTTAACGGGCATAATGCTCTGCGAGCAAAAGGTGCAGCGGTACGGGCAGCCGCGGCTGGTCATAATGGAAAACGATTTTGAGCCGTCAATGGCATCGGTGGCGGGTTGCAGGTTGGTGTACCTGTCCATTTTGAAAAGGTGGTATGCGGGCCACGGCAGGGTATCCAAATCGGCAACGGGGGGATGGTCGGGGTTGTGGTGTTCCTGTCCGTCGGCGGTATGGTAGGTTATGCCCAAAATGCCGGCAAGTTCCGGGTTTTCCGGGTCGAGCCAATCGGCAATTGAAAAGTTCGGGTTGCCTTTTTTGTTGCGGTCAATGGCGGCGCACAATTTTAGCCATGCCGGTTCGCCTTCGCCGCGCACCACAATATCAACTTCGGGGCGGCGGGTGCTTTCGCCGGGCAGCACCGAAACGTGTGGACCCCCCAGCACCACGGGCACATTCGGCATGACGCTTTTGATGCCCCGCGCCGTGCGCCAAGCCTGCATAACTTGCGGGGTGTTGGCGGTAATGCCCACAATATCGGGCTGGAACCGTTTTACGGCTTCGGTAACGGGTTCGTCTTCCACATCCGCATCGAATATCATCACATCATACCCTGCTTCTTCCGAAACCGCGCCCAAATATGCCAACCCCAAATGGGGTGAAGTTCGGGTGTCAATCGGCAATCGAAATTTCGGGTATATTAGCATTACGCGCATAGTTTTATCTCCTAAAATACATCTTTCTTTTCGTCAGGATAGTATAGTGCGGTACAAACTTCTTCGCATCGGCAGATTCGCTTATTTTTCAGCGCGCCAAAAATATGTATTGCATAAAAAAGGGCAACGCAAAATACGTGTGCCCTTTTCTGCCATGAAGATTTGCATCGCTTCAATTATATCCATCTACAAAAATTGAACAAAGTTGCGTGTTTAAGATTCTAACAACTGCAAGATTGCCCTTGTTCGCCGGCAGCGGTTTTAAAGGAACTGCCACAGGAACAGGTTTGCACGGCGTTCGGGTTTTCGATGCGGAATCCGCCGCCCATCAAACTATCCACATAATCTATTTCCGCGCCAACCAAATATTCATAACTGGCGGGGTCAATCACAACTTTCAACCCGGCGGTTTCAAAAACTTGGTCGGTTGCTTCCGGCAACTCGGCAAAAGTCATCCCGTAATTCAACCCGGAACACCCGCCGCCCGACACAAAAACGCGCAGGGCATGGTTGTTGATATTCTTCTCGGTCATAATGGCTTGCAACCGTTGTGATGCGTTTGGGGTAATTGTAATCATACGCTTATTCTCCTTTTGAAGTTCGTGTCCATATTGTACCCACCCCCATAGTTTTTGTCAAAAATATTATACTTATTGCAAAAACACTGTTTCCGCTTGACCTGCGTTTGTTACCCATTCCGCCGCCTTTATGATATAATTCGGCACGAAAGGAACAGCGGTATATGACGCCAAAATTAAAGGGGATTTTGCTCACCATAGCCTCGGCGGGGATGGTTTCGGTAACGTTCATCGCCAGCAAACAAGCCTTAAAAGAACTGACACCGTTGGCATTTACCCCGATTTGGTTCGGTATCGCCTCGCTGTGGGGGTTGGGTTTCCATTTTGCCCGGTCGAACCGCGCGCCATTGGCTGCGTTGCGTCCACATTTAAAGCCGCTGATGCTGATTGGACTTGCCAGCAGTGCCGCCAATTACTTTTTTTTCTCCGCCATCAAAATCGGCGACCCGACAATCGTTTCGTTTTTTAGCCGCAGCGAAACGATTTTCAGCCTGCTGTGGGGTGTGCTGCTGCTAAAAGAGCGATTGACCCGCTGGCAGTGGCTCGGCGCGGCAATTGCGGTGGTGGGTGCGGGATTGATGACCTATCGCGGCGGCACTATTATCTTTTTGGTGCTCATGATGGCGCTGGTGGGCAATTTCTTCAATTCGCTAACCAGTCTCATCGCCAAAAAGAACGTCAAAAATGTGCCGCCGAACGTGCTGGGTGTCGCCCGCACCATCGGGTTGACGGTGATTATGGGCACGCTGGCACTGGCAACCGGTGCACTGACCGTTCCCGGTACAACGACGCTGCTGTGGATGATTGGCGGTTCGTTTTTTGGTCCGTTTCTCAGTTTTGTGCTGTATTACAACGGTTTGAAATGGATAGATATGAGCCAAGCCTCCATCATTCGGGCAACCCAGCCGTTGTTTGTGGCGATATACAGTTTGGCACTGTTCGGCAGTTTCATCAGCCCGTTGCAACTTGCCGGCGGCTTGATAATTTTGGCGGGTGTGGTGCTGATGGTTTCGGCAGGCAGCAACAAATTGATTTCATCCATGAGCAACCCGCTGATGATGTTTCGGAGAAACGGCAAGTAACTAAAAAGCAAGCAGTATGGAGCAAGTAAATTTAGGAGAAGTTTATGTCTACCCAAAACC
>CAYPNZ010000110.1:0-8033 GCA_964411845.1 uncultured Anaerolineaceae bacterium | reverse complement strand
GTTCCGTGTTTCAGGTTTCATGGTTTCAAGGTTGCAGAGTAGCAGTGTTACAACTCTGCAACTCTGTTACTTTGTCGTTTTATCCCAGCCAGCGTGCCGCATCGAGCGCATGGTAGGTCAAAATAATGTCTGCGCCGGCGCGTTTGATGGCGGTGAGCGTTTCCAGCACCACCGATTTTTCATCCAGCCAGCCTTTTTCGGCGGCGGCTTTCACCATGGCATACTCGCCGCTGACGTTGTATGCCGCGACGGGCACATCGCACTGCTCGGCGGTTTGGCGGATGATGTCCAGATACGCCAGCGCGGGTTTTACCATTATCATATCCGCGCCTTCCGCCAAATCGAGCGCCACTTCGCGCCGGGCTTCGCGGGCATTGCCGTAATCCATTTGGTGGGTTTTGCGGTCGCCGAATTTGGGCGCGCCGTCGGCGGCATCGCGGAAAGGTCCGTAATAACTGCTGGCATATTTTACGGCGTAACTGAGAATGCTCACGCCGGTATAATTGTATTCGTCCAATTTGGCACGAATTGCGCCGACCATGCCGTCCATCATCCCGCTGGGGGCGACGATGTCCGCGCCGGCGCGGGCGTGCGACAGAGCGACGCGCTGCAAAACTTCCAGCGTTTCATCGTTGGTGATTTCTTCGCCGTGAACGATGCCGCAGTGTCCGTGGTCGGTATATTCGCACAGGCAAACATCGGTGACAACCAGCAAATCGGGGTAGGTTTGTTTGATGGCGCGGACGGCTTGCTGGACAATCCCGTCGGCGGCGAAGTTTTCCAGCCCGACGGGGTCTTTTTCGGCGGGAATGCCGAACAGAATGACGGCGGGCACGCCGAGCGCGACGGCTTTTCCGGCTTCCGTCACGGCTTCATCCACCGAAAGTTGGGCAATACCGGGCATTGACGGTATCGGCTGGCGGATGCCTTCGCCGTGCCGCACGAAAATCGGGTAGATGAAATCGGCGGGGGAAAGATGGGTTTCGCGCACCATACGGCGCATTGCCGCGGTTGCCCGCAGCCGCCGCGGTCGGATGGGCAGGTTAAAGTTTGGGGTCATAGTTGTTTCTCGTTTTGGGTTTCAGGGTTGCAAGTTCAAAGTTCAAGGTTCAAGGTTCAAAGTTTAAGGTTTCAAGTCACGTTTCACGCAATACGCAATACGTTTTACGTTTTACGCAATATGCCTCACATCATCGCCAGTTTTTCTTCCAGTTCCGCTTGAAAGGGGAATGTGCCCGGCTCGTAGGTGCAGAAGGGTTCTTCCGCCATGGGACGCCCGGTGACGGCATACGCCCGCGAGCGCGAGCCGCCGCAAACGCCGCTAAATTCGCACAGCCCGCAGCGCCCTTCGAGTTCGGCGGGGTTGCGCAGGGTGCGGAACAGGTTGCTGTTGCGGTAAATGTCCACCAGCGATTTTTCTTTCACGCTGCCGCCGGTGACGGGCATAAATCCGCTGGGGAAGACTTCGCCGAGGTGAGAGATGAAGACAAACCCGTTGCCGGCATTGATGTGCATCGGTGTGCGGCGGATTTGCTCGCGGGGTTGCAGCCCTTTTTCCGTCACAATTTCGTCCAGTCCCGCTTTCAATTCATAATAAACCGGATGCAGCGAAATGTAATCTTCCAACGGCAATCCTTTTTCTTCGAGGATACTGCGCTGTAAAACAACCCGTTTGTAATGGTGTCCTTCGGTCGGTTTGGCGCTGATATATTTCGATACATCGTATAAAAAGTGCATCACGGCTTCATATTCGGCGGGCGAAACCTCATCTTCCGCTTGCCCGCGTCCGGTGGGCACCAAAAAGAAGAGACTCCACGTCATGGCTTTCATTTCCTGCACCAAATTGAATACCTGCGGCAGGTCTCGCAGGTTGTAACGGGTGACGGTGGTGTTGATTTGCACCTTCAACCCGACTGCTTGCGCCGCTTTCCAGCCGTTCACCGTCCAATCGAATGAACCGTGTACGCGCCGAAAATCGTCGTGCTTTTCAGCGGTGGAAGCGTCAATGCTCAGCGAAATGGCTTTTGCACCCGCATCTTTTATTTTTTGCAGATTGTCTCGGTTCAGCAGCGGCGTGCCGCTGGGCGAAACCGCCGTTGCCAATCCGATGTCCGAGCCGTATTTGACCAACTCGAACAAATCGGGGCGTTTGAACGGGTCGCCGCCGGTGAAGATGAAAATGGGCGACGGTTTGCCGAAAGACATGGCTTGGTCTAGCAGCCGTTTCGCCTCGGCAGTGGTCAGCGCGTCGGGGTGCAGCAGCGGCTGGGCTTCGGCGCGACAGTGGCGGCATGCCAAATCGCAGGCTTGGGTTGTTTCCCAAATAATCATAAACGGGCGTTCGTTGCGGCTGTTTTGCGGTTGGCGAATGAGTGTTTTCATAAAAAGTCCTCGGTTATTGGGTTGATTGGTTATTGGTGATTGAATCTCCAATCTCCAATCGCTAATCTTCAAAATATCGTTCCATTGCCGCCACCATGCCGGCGATGGTGAAGGTGCGCGGCACGATATGCACCGGCAGCCCCACCGAGCGAGCGGTTTCGGCGGCAACGGGTCCGATGCACGCCACCACCGTTTCGCCGATGGCGGCGGCGGGATTTTCGGTATTCAGCAGGGTGACAAAATTCCGCGCGGTAGAAGCGCTGGTAAACGTTAAAACATCCAGCGCGGGTAAAATTTCCGGCAAATTGCCCGCCTCGGTGACCGGTTCGGTGCGGTAGGCGGTTACCCGGTTGACGATAGCCCCTTTGCCGCGCAATCCGGCAGCCAGCAGCGGGCGGGCAATTTGCGAGGTGGGGTACAATACCCGCTCGCCGGTCGTGACGGGAATGGTTGCCAGCAAACTTTCCGCCACGTGTTTTGGGGGGATATGGTCAACCTGCACGCCGAGTTTTTGCAATTCGGCGGCGGTGGCGGGTCCCACGGCGGCAATTTTTAATGATTGCAAATCGGCGGCGGATTTCTTCGCGGCACGCAACCGCAGCCAAAAATGAATCACGCCGTTGACGCTGGTCAGTATCAGCCAATGATACGTGTCTAACCGGGCGATGGCATCATCCAGCGGTGAAAAATCGGCGGGCGGCACGATGCGGATGGTGGGAAATTCCACCGGCGTTGCGCCATATTGGGTTAATGCCGCGCTCAATTTTGCGTTTTGTCCCGCCGCGCGGGTGACGAGCACCCGTTTGCCGCGCAACCCGTTAGGCATACGACCCTCCCAAAATATCTGCGGCGCCTTTTTCCAGCGCCATTTGCGCCAGCTCCGTGCCGATTTGCGCCGCAGCGGCTGCCGCACCGCGATGGGTGATGCGGATGAGCCGTGAGCCGTCGGCGGCGGCAACCATGCCCCGCACTGTGAGCGTGTGGTCGGTTTGGGTTGCCAGCGCTCCGACCGGAATGCTGCATCCGCCGCCCAACCCCGCCAAAAATGCGCGTTCGGCGGTGACGGCGGCTAACGTCGGCGCGTGATGGATTTTTGCCAGCAAGCGACGGGTGGCGCTATCGTCAATGCGACACTGCACCGCCACTGCCCCCTGTCCCGGCGCGGGCAGCATCACGTCAAAAGGCAAAAGTTGGCTGATGTGCGCCGAAAGTCCCATGCGGTTTAACCCTGCTGCCGCCAAAACGATGGCATCGTAATTGCCGTTGGGATTGAGCGCTTTTTTGATGCGGGTGTCTACGTTTCCGCGCAGCGAAATGATGTTCAAATCGGGGCGGTGGGCAAGCAACTGTGCCGCGCGCCGCAGGCTGCTGGTGCCGACGGTTGCGCCGCGGGGCAGGGCAGACAGCGTAAATCCGGCGCGGCTCACCAGCACATCGGCGGGATTTTCGCGGGGTAAAATTGCCCCGATGGTCAATCCGCGCGGGTCTTCGGTGGGCAGGTCTTTCAAACTGTGCACGGCAAGGTCAATTTCGCCGTTGCGCAGTGCGGCTTCCAACTCTGCGGTGAACAACCCTTTGCCGCCGATTTCGGGTAACGGTTTGGCAAGTTCTTTGTCGCCACGGGTGGTAAAAATTTTCGTTTCAATTTTCAGGTGCGGAAAGTGCCGGCGCAACAATTGGGCGACGGTTTCGGTTTGACGGCGTGCCAGTGCGCTGCCGCGTGTGCCAAAAATGATGGTGTCCATAATCATTCACTCGGTGGGGGTTGATATTTCCAGCGCGAAAAGTTCGTGCAGGGCGTGGGCATATTCCACACCGTTGCCGTTGGCGGCTTCGGCGCGCAGGCGAACGGTGGGATGATGCAGAAATTTATTGGTCAGCCGGTGCGCCAATTCGGTGATGACACTTTTTTGGCGGTCGTCCAAATCGGGCAGGCGATGCAGCGCGCGCTCCACTTCTTGCCGGCGGATGGTATCTATCTGCTGCCGAAATGCGGCGATGGTGGGCACCACGTCTCTGGCGCGCAGCCAGTGGTGGAAAGCGGTTTTCTCTTCGGCGATAATTTTTTCAACTTTGGGGATTTCCTGTCGGCGCGATGCCATATTGTCTGCTACTTGATCCTGCAAATCATCCAGATTGTACAGCCGCACGCCGGGAATTTCCATCACATCATCATCCACATCGCGCGGCAGAGCGATGTCAACAATTAAAAGAGGGCGTTGGGGGCGAGAGGCAAGCGCGGCTGCCACCGAATCTTGATGCAAAACGGTGTGTGGCGCGCCGGTGGCGGTAATGACCAAATCGGCTTGACGCAAACCGGTATCAATTTCATCGAAGGTGAGCGGCTGCGCGTGCCACTCGGCGGCGCGTTTTTCGGCGTTTTCACGGGTGCGATTGACCACAATGAAATTTTTTGCGCCGATTTTGGCGGCGGCTTGCAGGGTGAGCATGCCCATTTCCCCCGTGCCGAGCACCATCACCGTTTTTTCTGCCAAATTGCCCAGAAAATCCATCGCCAAATGTACCGCCACCGAACTGACCGAAGCCGGATTCATACCGATACCGGTTTCGGAGCGCGCCCGTTTGCCGGCGTGAATTGCCATATCGAACAGCCGCCCCAAAATTTTTCCGCCTGCACCATGCACTTGCGCCGATTGATGCGCCGCCGAAACTTGCCCCAAAATTTGCGCCTCGCCCAGCACCAGCGAATCCAGCCCGCACGCCACGCGCATCAGGTGGTCAATGGCATCGTCATCCAGCAGATGGTACAGATGCGGCTCAAACTCGGCGGGGGGGATGTTGAACGTGTGGCTCAATCGGTTGACAATTTCGCGGTAAGCGGTTTCAGGGTGGTGGGTTAGCGCGTAATATTCCAAACGGTTGCAGGTGGAAAGAATGGTGGTTTCGCGGATGGCGGAAGATGCGGCGGGCGGGTCGTCCAAACGGTCTAAAAACGCGCAAAGCGTTGCGGAACTGAATGATAGTTTTTCTCTGACTGCAACGGAAGCGGTTTTGTGATTCAAGCCAATGGATAGAATGTGCATAACGTTTTCCACCGAATTTTTTTTGTGGATGGGTATTTGTGTGCTTTTAACGGACGCATTATAATTAAACAACAGTGGTTCCGCAAAAACTCATTAAAATCATATAATCGAAACATTAAAAACCCATTAAAATCATATAACGAAAATGGTAGATATACTTTAAACCTATCTTTTGGAAAAGAAAAGTGATAAATGTCACCAAAAAAAGTGACATTACTCGTGAATTGTTATGGATAAATCTACAAAATTGATGGGAATCACTCAGGCGGCAAAATTATTGGGGGTGCATCCGTTGACGCTGCGCAGTTGGGCGGAAAAGGGATATGTGCCCTATTACCGCACCCCGGGGGGGCACCGGCGGTTTCGGCGAGATGAGTTGCTGGCATTCATCGCCAAGATGAATCAGGGAGAGCCGGAAGATGCGGTGGCTGTGGCGGCGCGGCGGGCGGTGCAAGATGCAATTTCCACATTGCCGGATGCGAAGCCCGGACAGCCGGTTCACCGCGAGAAGTTGGCGGTGTCCGAAAACCAGAAGCAGTCAATGCGAGAATCGGGGCAGGCGCTGTTGCGATTGACCATTCAATATGTTTCCGGCGCAGAGGGAGAAAGCGTGCTCGACCGGGCGCGGGACATCGGGCGCACTTACGGCGATTTTGCCGTGCGGCATGGTATGTCTACCTGCGAAACTGTGGCAACGTTTAACTTTTTTCAGGATACCATCATCAACGCCACGTTTGATTCGCAGGCGATTGACACCGGCAACCCGCAGTTGTACCGGCGGTTGAACCGGTTTTTCAACGAAGTACTGCTGGCAACCGTCCGCGCGGCGGAGCAGGCAAAAGAAGCCTCGGTTGAATAAAACTAAAAAAAACGGAAAACTCATTTCTTTCCGAAATAGAACGGGGACGGGCTATTAGCCTGTCCCCGTATTTTTTGCGGTGTCGCGCGGTTTACTTTTCTTTCTTTTTCGACCACGGCAGCCGCCGCCCCACCGAGGTGTACAGCGGCAGCATCAGCGAACTGGCTTTGTATGAGGTTTCTTCCATCAATGTGCGTGCTTTTACCCGCACGCCGGTAGATGCCCGCGCCAATTTTCGCCGCAGCGCGTCAATATCCCATATTAAATCTTCATCCACAATTTCCGCGCTGTTACCCAACGGCTGACCCCACTGCACAATTGCGCTTGCCCACGTTAGCCCCGCCCCGAAACTGACCATGCAAACGTGGTCGCCTTCTTTAATGCGTCCGGATTCATAGGCTTCAACCAGCGCCAGCGGAATGGATGCGGCAGATGTGTTACCGTATTTTTGCAGGTTCAGAAAAACTTTATCCGGCGAAATGCCGAGTCGCCGCACCGCCAAATCCACAATGCGGGCATTGGCTTGATGCGGGATGAGCAGGTCAATATCATCAATGGTCATCCCGGCGTTTTCCAGCACTTTCAGGGTAGATTGCGGCATTACCCGCGTGGCAAATTTAAAAACCGTGCGTCCATCCATTTTCAAGTAATGGTCGCCGCGGTCAATCATATCATGGTCTAATTTCATCGCCGTGCCCAGCCCGGGTACGGTCAGGCTCATACCTTTTGCCCCGTCCGAACCGAGGTCTATCGCTTTAACGCCGGTGGGGGTATTGCTCGGCGAAAGCACCACCGCGCCCGCCCCGTCGCCGAAGAGCACGCAGGTGTTGCGGTCTGTCCAATCCACAAAACGAGAAATTAACTCTACTCCGATGACCAGCACATTATCATACGCGCCGGTGGCAATAAACTGATGACCGGTGGCAAGTCCGTACACAAACCCGGTGCAGCCGGTTACCACAGTGAACGCCGGACATGTGGCGCCCAGTTGGTGCTGTACCGTGCTCGACACAATTGGCACCAAATGGTCGGGGGAAGAAGTAGACACAATAATCAAATCGAGGTCGGCGGGGGTTAGCCCCGCCACTGCCAGCGCTTTTTGTGCCGCGGCGACAGCCATCGTCGAAGTGGTTTCATTTTCTGCGGCGATGCGCCGTTCTTTAATGCCGGTGCGCTGCGTAATCCATTCATCACTGGTATCAACCATCTTTTCCAAATCGAAATTCGTCACTACTTTTTCGGGGACATACTTTCCCCAGCCTGAAATTCTGCTGTATCGCAATTTCATATCAAATCTCCAGAAATAAAAATGAATTAAGCCGGATTTTTTTGCCGGATTTGGTGTCGTACAAAAAAGAATATACCCAGCAGGGCGAAAAACCCGCCCACAAGCGAGGAAATTACAAAAGGCGAAGCCGGCAACGGGGCGGATGACCGTTGCCGTTGCCGCGATTGTGCCGCCGCCAGCAAATCGGCGTGCAGCCGGTCAGTAAACGTTGCCGCCGGTGCAACCGGTTCCAGCGCCGATTTTACATGCGTTGCCAGCGACAACAGCGCCGGCAAATCGCGGTGGTTGGGGAACAACCGCACATAATCGGGATGGCGGTCGTTTTTATGCAACAATTGGTCTGCGTGAGCCGATAAAACTTCGGTGATAAAGTTTTTGTACGGCATATCTCACCTTTTATTTTGAGACTCGTCTGAAAAAAGGTTGCTTTTTCACCACAGCACCCGCAGGGCACAGGCGG
>CAYPNZ010000109.1:5563-8099 GCA_964411845.1 uncultured Anaerolineaceae bacterium | reverse complement strand
TTGGAGGAGGTGTTATGCCGAAAATAACTTTTTTGGGTGCAGGCAGTACTGTTTTTGCCCGTAATTTGATGGGCGATATTTTTCAATATCCCGAATTGGCGGATTCAACCCTGACGCTGTTCGATATTGATGAACAGCGGTTGCGGGAATCGGAGGCGGTGGCGCATCTCACGGCGATGCAGTTGGGCGTGCAGCCCACCATCGAAGCCACCACCGACCGCCGCGCCGCGCTTGATGGGGCGGATTATGCCATTGCCATGTTCCAAATCGGGGGATACAAACCGGCAACCGTCACCGATTTTGAAATTCCGAAAAAATACGGCTTGCAGCAAACCATCGGCGATACGGTGGGTATCGGCGGCATTATGCGCGCCCTGCGCACCATTCCCGTGCTGCTCGATATGACCCGCGATATGGAAGCCCTCTGTCCCGATGTGACGTTTTTAAATTACGTCAATCCGATGGCGATGAACACATGGGTGGTCAATCGTGCCAGCCGCATCAAAACGGTGGGTTTATGCCACAGCGTGCCGCATACCGCCGCCGAATTGGCGCACGATATTGGTGTGCCCCCGGCAGAAGTTACCTATTTGGCGGCGGGCATCAACCACATGGCATTCTACCTGAAATTTGAGCGCAACGGCGAAGATTTGTATCCGCTCATTCGGCAGGTTGCGGCAGAAGGGCGCGTGCCCGACCACAACCGCGTGCGGTACGATATATTGCAACGGCTGGGATATTTTGTCACCGAAAGTAGTGAACATTTTGCCGAATATGTGCCGTGGTTCATCAAACAGCATCGCCCCGATTTACTGGAAAAATACAATATCCCCATTGACGAATATTTGGGGCGCTGCGAATTGCAGGTTCGCGCTTGGGAATATGCCCAGCAAATAATGGCAGACCCGTCCACATTTTCCGAAGCCGATTTGCGCCAAAAACTGGCGGACATTACCGTGATGCCCACCGTGCGCGAAGCGGTGATAGCCATGTTTCAACAACTGGAAACCGTAACGCCCAGTGTGGAATACGGTTCCGGCATCATTCACAGCATCGAAACCGGCACGCCGCGCACCATTTATGGCAATGTGATGAACCGTGGCAGTATTTCCAACCTGCCCGCCGAATGCTGTGTGGAAATTCCATGTTTGGTGGACAAAAACGGTATCCAGCCGACGCACGTCGGCGCACTGCCACCGCAACTGGCGGCAGTGATGCAAACCAACATCAACGTGCAGGCGCTCACCGTGGAAGCGGCACTCACCGGCAAACGCGAACACATTTACCATGCCGCTATGCTCGACCCGCACACTGCCGCCGAACTTGACCTCGACCAAATTTGGCAAATGGTGGATGAACTGATTGCCGCCCACGGCGATTGGCTGCCGGCGTTTGATGCATGAAAAATGAAACGGAAAACCGAAAACCAACCATAGAGAGATGATATGAACCTTCAAACCGAATTTCCCCACCGGCGATACAACCCGCTGAACGGCAAATGGGTGCAAGTATCGCCGCACCGCACCAAACGCCCGTGGCTGGGACAGGTAGAAAAACCCGCCGCGGATGCGCGTCCGGCATACGACCCGAAATGCTACCTGTGCCCCGGCAACAAACGAACCAGCGGCATGCGCAATCCGACATACACCGATACGTTTGTTTTCACCAACGATTTTTCTTCGCTATTGCCCGACGCAACGCCGAAAAGCGTTGCCGACAATCCGTTGTTCCGCTGGCAGTCGGTGCAGGGAACATGTCGCGTCATTTGCTTTTCACCCCGGCACGATTTGACACTGGCGCGGATGCCGGTTGCCGATATTCGGCGGGTGGTGGATGTGTGGGCGGGGCAAGTGGCAGAATTGGGCGCGGAATATCGTTGGGTGCAGATATTTGAAAACCGCGGAGAAATGATGGGCAGTTCCAATCCGCATCCGCACGGGCAATTGTGGGCATTAAACGTGCTGCCGGACGAACCGGCGGCAGAAGATACCCGGCAGCAGGCGTACTTCCGCGCACACGGCACACCGTTGCTGGTAGATTATGCCGCGCAGGAACTCGCTGCGGGGGAACGGGTGGTGGTGCAGAACGACCACTGGCTGGCAGTGGTGCCTTTTTGGGCGGTATGGCCCTTTGAAACGTTATTGCTGCCCCGCCGGCACGTGCTGCGTCTGCCCGATTTGTCGAATGTGGAGCGTGAAGCCCTGGCATCCGTTTTGAAGCGATTGCTCACCCGGTACGATAACCTGTTTGAAACCTCGTTTCCGTATTCGATGGGGTGGCACGGCGCACCCACCGGCGATGCCGCCGCGCAGGATAATCGGCATTGGCAGTTGCACGCCCATTTCTACCCGCCGCTATTGCGCTCTGCCACCGTGAGAAAATTTATGGTCGGATATGAAATGCTCGGTGAGCCGCAGCGCGATTTTACCGCCGAACGGGCGGCGCAGCGGTTGCAGACAGTGTCGGAAACACACTATTTGGCGAAAAAATAAAAAATCCCACCATAACGGTGAGATTTTAAGCCCTCGACCGGACT
>CAYPNZ010000109.1:0-5553 GCA_964411845.1 uncultured Anaerolineaceae bacterium | reverse complement strand
CTTACCAAGGAAGTGCTCTACCTGCTGAGCTACAAGGGCGGGTATGGTCGGGGCGATTGGATTCGAACCAACGACCTCTTCAACCCCATTGAAGCGCGCTACCGGACTGCGCCACGCCCCGACATTTTTATTGAGGTCGGGATGCCCGGATTCGAACCGGGGGCCTCTTCGTCCCGAACGAAGCGCGCTACCGGACTGCGCCACATCCCGATGCCTCAAAAGCAAGCAAAATTATAGCACACTGACGGTTTTTGGCAAATTTTAGAAACGAAGACTCTCTACCCGCTTAAATCGCGGCGGGCGTTTTGCCGCATGCCCTTTAACGGACGGTGCGCCGTAAAACAGTTTCATCTCATCATAAATGCGGCTCACCCCGGCGCGGATACGTTTTTCGATGAGAGATTTTCTGCCGGGCGGGTAGGGGAACATATCAATCATTTGGCTGATAACCACCGCCGATTCGGCTTTGGTGCGCCCCTGTTTGTATTGACTGCGCACGCGGGCACGCATAGTGCGAATATAGCAGCGCATCGGTTCGATGGCTTCCACGTTACACAGCGGTCCGTGCCCCGGTACGATGGCATTCAGTTTTTGGTGTTGCAACCATTCCAATTGTTCCAACCATTCTTTGCTGTTGCATTGCCCCAAGGCGGGGTGTTCATTAACCACCACCAAATCACCGGCAAAAAGAATGTTCACATCGGGAATATATAAACCGCTGGTAGCGGGGGTATGCCCGCCGAGGTAAATAAAGTGCAGCGGTCTGCCCCCTTTTTCCATTGTCATATGTCCGGTAAAAGTTAATTCCGGTTTCACAATGTAGGTGTCGCCGAATTGTTTTTGAATTTCAGGTTGTTTTTTGTACAAATTTTGGGTGCGCTCAATGAAGGTATCTTTGTAACTTGCCATTTCCTGCCAAGCGTATTCGTGTGCCAGCACCGGCGCGCTGAAATATTGGTTGCCCAAAATATGGGCGCGATGGTGGTCGGTGTTGAATACATACAGCACGTTATCGGTTTTTTCCGCTACTTGTGCCGCCCATTCTCTGGCTTGCTGCGGAATAATCGGTGTATCAATGACGATTGCGCCGTCATCGGTTAACACCAGTCCGCAATTTGCGCCTTCATAATCAAATTCTACAAATACACCGTCTGCTATTTCTTGCATAAATTATTGTCCCGTGCTTGCTCGAAGTTGTTTTAAAAGTGCGGTGGCATTGCTGGTGGCTTTGGGGTCTGACCCGTCATCCAATTCCAAGAATTTTTCAAAATCCGCAATAGCGCCGGCGGTGTCGCCGGTGTAACTTTTTATAACGCCGCGCCCGTAATATGGCGCCGCCAAAGTGGGGTTCAGTTTGATGGCTTTATCAATTTGCGATGCGGCGAGTGACAGTTTTTCTTGGTCGGGGGTGCCGCCGGCAAGTGCTTCTTGAATGTAAATGGCGCTTAAATTATACAATAAATCGCCATCATCAGGGGAAAGTTTAATGGCTTTTTGATAAGTTTCTTCTGCCATGGCGAGGTTTTGTTGCGCATAGTATACCGCACCCAAATTGGCGTATGCCGCGACATAATTGGGGTCAAGTTCAATGGCTTTTTTGAATGATGCTACGGCTTTATCCAGTTGACCCGATTTGTAAAAATCGTTACCCATTTTAAAAAGCGTTTCCGGCGATTCCGTTGCGGCAATGGTTGGGTTTGCCGCGGCAGGCGGCGCAGCGGGCGAGTTTTTGGCGGCGGTGGGGGTGGTGGTATCGGTTGCCGGGGGGCGGTTGCCCAAAAATTGCCAGCCGAGTATCGCCACAATGGCAATTGCCGCTACACCGATGGCAATGCGCCAGCCGGTGGAAAGCGGCGCACTTGTTTCGGGGGATTGGGGTACAGGCGATTGTTCCGTCACGGTAAAACCTCTTTCACGTTAAAATTGCGGGGCTAAAATAACGGTTTGTGTTTCTTCCGGCAAATTAGATTTGCTAATTTTTAATTTGGGTTGTGCTTCGGTGGCGGGCAGTCCCATTTCTTTTACGAATTTATCCAACGGTTCCAGCGGGATGGTGATGCCGGGCAAAGCATAGTGCATCGGGATGACGATGGAAGGTTCGATGAGGCTGATGGTTTCCGATGCTTGTGCCGCAGTTAAACTTTTGCCGTTGCCGACGGGCAGCAACAGGATGTCAACGTTTTCAAACGTTTCCAACTGGCTTTGGGTGGGCACATGGCGAATGTCGCCCAGATGGCACACGGTAACGTCGTCCATTTCAAAAAGAAAAACAATATTGCGCGGTTCCGCCGTTTTTTTTGCCGTTGGCGGGTAAAGCGCCGAACCGATGATGAAGGCTTCTTTTATTTCATATTCGCCGGGACGATTGACGATTTTAAAAGTACCGTCAATGCGGTGGGTGGCGTTATGGTGCGGGCTGTTATGGCTGACGGTGACAATGTCTGCCCGAATGGGGTGGGGGAACGGCAGCCCCAAACTTTCGTGAAACGGGTCGGTAATGAGGGTTGTTGCGGAAGTACTTATTTCAAAACAAGCGTGTCCGTGCCAGAGAATTTCCATGATTGTGTCCTGTTATGGTTTGTGCGGCGCAGTGCCGCGTAGGTTCATATTTTAGCACAATCATTTCAAAAAGAAAAGTTGACATAAAAGGTGGCGTCGGGCGAGTTACCACCGTGATTCGGGGAAAGGCGCGGCGGTTTTGGTAACAATTTGCTGTACCAAATCTCGCAGATAGGGGTTGCGTTGGGTAAGGCGATAGACCGGGTGGGGCGAATCGTTCAACATATCGAGAATACCCTGCAATGCCAAATCGCCAACATTGCGCCGTACAACCTGATAGTTGCGGTCAAGCATCTGCGATAAATCGAGTGCAGAAGCGGTTGTATGGGGGTGTGTGCCGAAATACGCCAAAATATCCCATTTTATCAGGGTGGGGGCGTATCGTTCAACAAAAATAAAACGGTCGAGGTTAATTTTCTTTCGGGGTTGATGGACGGGTAATGACATGCTGCAAACTTCCTGCGATGATTTCGTGTATCGGTTTCACTGTAACACGTTGGCGTGTCGGTAGCAATAGTACCGAAGTCCCGATGCGTTCCCGTCCGGCGAGAAATAGATTTCTGCTTGAATTTGTTATATAATAACGGCAATAAGTTTTTAAACCGCAAAGGATGACCGATGGAAAAAGTGTATCTTTCGTGGGAAGCCGTTGAGCAGTTGATAAACGCAGTTATCCCCAAAATGAAAGCGCGGCAATATGATTCGCTATTGGCAATTACGCGCGGCGGCATTATTCCCGGCGGGTTGCTTGCCGAAAAACTGGGTATTGTGAAAGTGCTCATCGCCAGTGTGGATTTTTATTCCGATGAAGAAAGCAACATGGATTGGCCCGTTTTTATGCAGTTTCCGGTGGATAGTTTGCTGTACGGCGACCATGTACTGGTTGTGGACGACCTGTGGGACCGCGGACGCGAAGTCACTTCGGTGAAAGAGCGCGTGGAACAAGCCGGCGGCACGGTAACCACATTTGTGATGCACTATAAACCGCACCGTTCCATCTTCCCCGATGCCGCCCCCGATTTTTACACGGCAATTACCAAAGATTGGATTATCTACCCGTGGGAACTCGACCGCGCCGGACATGGCGTGTGATGATGTTTGCCAAACAATTGAAGGATACCGCATGAAAAAACTAAACTACGGCAAAGTATTCATTTTGGGATTTGGCTTTTTGGGGATTTCGCTGCTGTGGGCGGTGTACAATGCGTATGTGCCTTTATTTTTACAGGCGGGCAGTGAAAAATTTAACGCCACCACCACCGTAACCTTTGGCGGATTCGGGCTGTCGGCGGTGGTGACCGGTTTCATCATGTCGCTGGACAATATTGCCGCAGTGTTCATCCAGCCGTGGATTGGCATTAAAAGCGACCGCACCCGCTCCCGCTGGGGACGGCGGATGCCGTTTATTATGGTGGGTGCGCCATTGGCGGTCATTGGGTTTATTGCCATTCCGTACGCGGTTAAATTGGTACCAATTGAATTGAGTGGGCAACTTGCGGCGTTAAAAGTGCCTTTCGCGCTATTAATTTTGGCATTGGGTATGACCCTGCTGGCGGCGGCAGTCTATCGCACTCCCGCCATCGCGCTGATGCCCGATATTGTGCCGTCGAAATTCCGCAGTCAGGCAAACGGTATCATCAATTTGATGGGCGGTATCGGCGTGGTGATTGGGTTGTTCGCCGGCGGTATGCTGTTCGATATTGATATTGCGATGCCGTTCATCGTTGGCGGGGCGGTGGTGCTCATCTCATCGGCAATTGTGGTTTTTGCCATTAAAGAACCGGCTGCGCCCCCGACAGAGACCGCGGAAAAACAAAACCGTTTGCTGGACAATTTAAAAGAAGTGTGGCACGATGATGACCGCAGTGTGCTGTTTTTGCTGCTGGCAATTTTTGCGTGGTTTGTGGCATACAATGCGCTGGAAACCTTTTTCACATCGTATGCCACCAGCGTGCTCGGTGTCACGGCGGGGCGGGCATCGCAATTATTTACCATTGCGGGCGGAGTGTTCATTCTGTTTGCCGTTCCGGCGGGGTATGTGGCGGGAAAATTCGGGCGCAAGCGAACCATCATCGCCGGGTTGAGCGGATTTGTGCTGGCGGTGCTGCTGATTGCATTTACCCATAATATTTCCAGTGTGATTGTGGCGCTGGTAATGGTCGGCGCATCGTGGGCGCTGGTCAACATCAACAGCCTGCCGATGGTGGTGGACAGCGTGCCGCAAAACAAACTGGGTACATATACCGGACTGTACTATTTTGCATCCATGTCGGCGGCAATTGTGGGACCGATTGCCATCGGGCAAACGGTGGATATTTTCGGCTACCGCTCAATGTTTTGGGCGGCGGCAGCAGCGTTGGCACTGGCGGCAATTTTGCTCAGCCGCGTCACCAAAGGCGAAGCGCTGGATGTGTGAAACCCGAAACTTTGAACCTGAAACTTTGAACCGGAAACCCGAAACCTTATGAACATACTCATCACCGGCGGCGCCGGCTTTATCGGCACGGCACTGGCAAACCGATTGCTACTGGACGGACATACCGTCCGCGTGCTGGATGACCTCAGCGCGGGCAACCCCGACCGTCTGCACAGCGACATCTTTTTTACCCGCGGCGATGTGCGCGACAAACCCAAATTGTGGCGTTTGCTGAAACGGGTGGATTGCGTCTACCATTTGGCGGCGCGCGTTTCCGTGCCCGAATCAATCCTTTATCCCACCGAATATAACGACACCAACGTCGGCGGCACGGTGGCGTTGATGGAAGCCATGCGCGATGCCGGGGTGCAGCGGGTGGTTTTCGCCTCATCCGGCGCAATCTATGGTGAGCAGCCCCGTTCACCCGTGGCGGAAGATTTTCCCCCGCGCCCCACCAGCCCGTATGGCGTCAGCAAACTCAGCGCGGAACATTATGTGTCCACCATCGGGCGGCTGTGGGGCATCGAGACCGTAATTTAGCGGATATTCAACGCCTTCGGTCCCGACCAACCCCTGCC
>CAYPNZ010000108.1:0-8134 GCA_964411845.1 uncultured Anaerolineaceae bacterium | reverse complement strand
CCCCGCAGCCCAGCACCGGCACGGAAAGCATGAGCGGTACCATGCCCGCCGGCGAAGGCGGTTCGGCAATGGCAGCCGACGCCACCCCCACCCCGCCGCCGCCCGCCGTCCTGCCCGTTACCGGCAGTACCACCGGCGCACCGTGGCTTCTTCTGGCGGGCGGGGTGTTACTGATTGCGGGGCTTGTAGCGCGTAATGCGTGGCATGTAAAACGAAATGTGTGAAAACGCAACTTGAAACCATAAATCTTAAACCCAAAAGGGAGTAAGCCTATGGACAGAGGACTTTATACTGCCGCATCGGGAATGATTGCCGGACTTTCACAGCAAGAGGCGCTCATCCAAAACTTATCGAATATGCGGACGGTGGGCTATAAAGCCGATGAAGTGACGACGAAAGATTTCCCGTCGCTGTTGCTGGCGCAGGTGCGCGGTACCAAAACCGTGTCGAAAGTCGGCAAAATGGGCACGGGCGTGGCAATGGCAAACCTAACCACCAATTTCGATGCCGGTCCTCTGCGGCTCACCGACAACCCGCTCGATTTTGCCATTGCCGGCGACGGTTTCTTTCAACTGCAAACGGAAGACGGCGTGCGCTACACCCGCGACGGGCGTTTCCATGTGGATGGCGACGGGCGGCTGGTGTCGGCAGACGGTTACCCCGTGCTTGGCGCCAACGGCGACATCACCATCCCCCCCGGTGACTTGGCGGTTTCGTCCAGTGGCGCTATTTTCGTCAACGATGAACAAATCGGGCAGTTGAATTTGGTTAAGTTTGACGACCTCGGCGTGCTGAAAAAAACCGGCAAAAATCTGTTCAGCGCCCCCGATGGTTCAGCGCAAACGATGGACGCCACCGAAATTCAGGTCAATCAGGGCTATTTGGAAGACTCAAATGTGGATGTGACCAAAATGATTACCGAAATGACATCGGTATTGCGGGCATATCAACTCAGCCAACATATGGTACAGGTACAAGACCGCATCAACGGGCGTGCCGCCAGCGAAATCGGGAGGGTATGATGGCATCAATTTCACTCAGTTCACTGCTGCGTATCGCGCGGTCGGGGCTGCTGTCGCAGCAATTCAGCATTGATTCAATTTCCGCCAATATTGCCAACATCAACACCACCGGTTACAAACGCAGCCGCGCCGAATTTCAAGAATTGTTGGTCAACGCGCAACAAACCCCGCCGGAAGGCGACAGCCGCAATTTGGGCGAAGCCGCGGGCGCGGCAATCTCTGCCAATCAACGCATCTTCTCGCAAGGCGACCTTGCCACCACCAACCGCGATTGGGATTTGGCAATTGTCGGCGACGGCTTCTTTCAGGTGCAAATGCCCGACGGCACAACCGCCTACACCCGCGACGGCGCTTTTGAAATTGACGGCGAAGGCAGGTTAACCACTGTTTCCGGCTACCTCATTTCGCCGGAAGTGGTCGTTCCCCCCGATGCCGAAGCAACGTTCATCAACACCGATGGCAGTGTGATGGTACGGCGGCGCGGCGAAACCGAGCCGCAGATACTGGCAACCATCTCTCTGGCACGATTCAACAATCCCGGCGGGTTGGAAAGCATCGGGCACAACCTGTATGTTGCCACCGGCGCTTCCGGCGAACCGGAAGTGGCGCAGCCGGGCAGCGGGTCGGTGGGGCAAATAATCAGCGGCGCGCTGGAATCTGCCAATGTGGATTTAAGTCAGGAAATGGTAGATTTGGTCAGCGCCCAGCGCGCCTATTCATTGATGACACGCGCTTTAAAAGTGTCGGATGATATGCTATCAATGGTTAACCAAATGCGAGGTTAATTCGCTGATAGGTTCCTTCAATCGGTTGGGCGGCATCCGTGTGCCGCCCTCCTTTTTTTATGTGGCATTCGCCTTTTTGGGGGTTCATCGGTATAATTGAACCGCGAACTTTTCACGAGAGGTGATGTGTGCTCAAACGATTCAGTTTTAAAGAAACATTGGCAAAAACGCGCGGCTCGCTGATGGGGCAACTTTCCGGTTTGTTTGCCGCCGGAGATATTGACGATGATTTTTGGGATGATTTGGAAGCCGTCCTCATCCAATCCGATATGGGGGTGGAAACCACCCTGGAAGTGGTAGAAGCCGTGCGCGAGCGGGTTCGCGCCGAGCGGGTAAAAAATTCCGACGGTGCATTTGCCATACTGAAAGACGAGTTGAAAAAACTCATCACCGATAACACCCCGTTGCAACTCGATAAAAAACGGCTTCTCACCGTGGTTATGCTGGTGGGGGTGAACGGCTCCGGCAAAACCACCACTGCCGCCAAATTGGCAAACTATTATATCAAACAGGGTAAAAAAGTTACCCTTGCCGCCGCCGACACCTTCCGCGCCGCCGCCATTGACCAATTGCAGGCGTGGGGCAAACGGTGCGGGGCAACGGTTATTGCCCACAAACCCGGCGCCGACCCCGGCGCAGTGGTGTACGATGCGCTGAAAAGCAGTTTGGCGCGCCGCGCCGATTTGGTGCTGATTGACACTGCCGGACGGCTGCACACCAAATACAACTTGATGAAAGAACTGGAAAAACTGTACAGCGTTGCGGGCAAGCAGGTACACGAAGCCCCGCACGAATCGCTATTGGTACTGGATGCCACCACCGGACAGAACGCCCTCAGTCAGGCAAAACACTTTCAAAATGCCGCCAAAATAACCGGCGTGGTGCTGACAAAACTCGACGGCACGGCGAAAGGGGGCGTGGTTTTTGCCATTCACCGTGAATTGGGCGTACCGGTGCGGTTTGTCGGCACGGGTGAAGGGTTGGACGACCTCCGCCCCTTTGATGCCGAAGCGTTCATCGAGGGTTTATTTGCGGAATAACAGGAGGAAACGATGCAAGATTTGCTCGACAGACTTACCGATTTGCGTCAGCGCATCGGTTTAATCATGGTGCGTCTTTGACTTGCCGGAAAAAGAAAAACAGATAGCCGCGCTGGAAAAAGAGAGCGTCGGTTCAAATTTTTGGGATGACGCGCAAGCGGCGCAGATAAAAATGCAAGAATTGTCGGCATTGCAGGAAGAAGTGAAACGCTGGCAAAAATTGCAGAATGAAATTGAAGAACTGCTCGAACTGGTGGAACTTTCGCTGGATGACAGCGATGAGGTTGCTTTTGCGGAATTTGCCGCCGAGGTTGAACGGCTGGAAAACGAATTCAACGCGATGGAATTTCAGGCAATGCTTTCCGGCAAGCACGACCGCGATGATGCCGTGCTTTCTATTTCGGCGGGGGCGGGCGGCACCGAAGCGCAAGACTGGGTGGAAATGCTGCTGCGCATGTACCTGCGCTGGGCTGAATCGCATCGCTATAAAACCGAAATTCTCGACCAGTTGGAAGGTGACGGCGCGGGCTTGAAAAGCGTGACCGTGCTGGTGAAGGGTAAATACGCCTACGGCTATCTCAAAGCCGAACGCGGCGTACACCGGCTGGTGCGAATTTCGCCGTTTGATGCCAACAATCGGCGGCACACCTCTTTTGCGCTGGTGGAAGTTGTTCCCGACATTAAAGGCGATATAGATATTCAAATCAACCCGGAAGACATCGAAATGGATGTCTATCGGTCATCCGGCGCGGGCGGGCAGCACATGCAAAAAAATTCTACCGCCGTGCGTTTGAAACACAAACCGACCGGCATTGTGGTAACGTGCGAAAATCAACGGTCGCAGGTGCAAAACAAAGAAGCCGCGATGCGTATTTTAAAAGGAAAACTGTACGATTTGGAAGAACAGCGGCGGATGGAAGAACAAGCGCGGCTCAAAGGCGAACACGTGGATGCCGGTTTCGGCAACCAAATTCGGTCGTATGTGCTGCACCCGTACAAAATGGTCAAAGACCACCGCACCAATTTTGAAGTTGGCAATGCCGAAGCCGTGCTCGACGGGCGGCTGGATGCGTTCATTCAAGCGTATCTCAAACAAAGTGTGGGGCAGATATAGTTTTTAGTTATCGGTTATCAGTGGTCAACGGAAGAACAGTTACAACTGAAAACCGAAAACTGAAAACTGAAAACCGAAAGCAAAAAACTAACCGCCATACAGGAGTTCACCCGTGCAAAAATATTTGCCACAATCTACCGGCGTGCTTTGGTGGGGGGTGGCGATTTTTTTTCTGCTAGCCGTATTTTTGCTGTTACCCGTTCAACCGAACGATTATTGGTGGTATCTGCGTTTGGGCGGCGACATCCTCCGCGAAGGGCGCATCCCCACTGCCGACCATTACTCGTTCACCCGCGTCGGGCAGCCGATGGTATACCATTCGTGGCTGTCGGCGGTGATATTTTGGGCGTTATACCGCTTCGGCGGGTTGACGCTGACCGTGGCGGTGCGCGCGCTGATACTGGCGGCAACTTTCACCATCGTGTGGCACACCGCCCGACGCACCGGCGCGGGCAGCCGGCTGGCGGCAGCCGTCACCTTTCTGGCGGCACTGGTCGGTAGCAATAATTGGGCAATGCGCCCGCAGATTTTCGCCTATCCGCTTTTTGCGCTGACGCTGTGGGAAATATGGCGTTGGCTGCGCGGCGAAAAATCGCGCCCGTGGTTTTTCGCCCTGCTGATGCTTTTATGGGTAAATTTACACGGTTCGTTTGTGCTCGGTTTTCTGCTGGTCGGTGCGGCATTGGTGGGGGGCGGCGGCAATCGCCGCGCAATGGCGTGGGCACTGGCAAGCATCACCCTTGCCGCACTGCTCAATCCGCGCGGTTGGCGGGTGTGGCAATATGTGTGGACGCTGCTCACCGACCCCGCCGGTCAACGTTTCGGGGCGGAATGGCAGCCGCCCACCCTGCACACGTGGCAGGGGGCGCTCTTTTTCGGGGCGGTGGCGGCATTACTGCTGCTCATCGGCTGGAATTTTCGAGCGGGACGCGCTGAACTTTCGGGCACGGCATGGCTATGGCTGGCAGGGTTTGCCATTATGGCGATGACCGCCGTGCGCTACGGCATTTGGTTCGCCATGGTTGCCGCCCCCATTGCCGCGCGCCAACTTTCGGTACGGCTGCCCCGCCGGTGGACGCGGGAAAGCCGTGGCATCCCCATACTGAATACTGCGTTTTTAGCGATGTTCATCGTGCTGCCATTGGCGCTGCTGCCGGGGGTGCGCTCGCGCTGGTGGGCAGATGCCCCGCCGGTGGTGTCGGCGGATACGCCCGTCGCGGCGGCGGCGTGGCTGGCGGCACACCCGGAACTGCCCGGCGGACTGTGGAACGATTTGGCGTTTTCCAGTTATCTGATTTTCGCCCTGCCACAACGTCCGGTGTGGATTGACACCCGTTTCGAGTTGTACCCGCCGGTGCAGTGGGAAACATACCGCATCATTGCCGATGCCGCTGCCGGATGGGATGCCCAACTCGATGCGGCGGACATTTCGCTGCTGATGCTGAACCCCGCCGCCACCCCGAAATTGGTTTCGGCAGTGACCGATTCAGCCGGTTGGCAGCAAGTTTACCGGGATGATACGGCGCAAATATACGTGAAAGTCAATCCGTAATATCCGTGACCAAAATATATTGTGCGGTATCGTGTGACAGCACAAATTGGGTATTATCTGCGCGCAGGGTGATATGCCCGTCGGGCAGCGCAACGGCTATCACGGCGATATTTGTTTTTGGGTAGAGGTTCATTTTGCCCAGTTGGCGGAGCAGCGCGGGGTCGTGGTCGCTCACTTCGGCGATGGTGGCAGATTGCCCGGCATGCAGGTCGGTGAGCGGGGTGCGCTCAACCTCACCGATTTCGCCCCGGCGGTTGGGGATGGGCGCGCCGTGCGGGTCGGTGGTGGGGTAGCCGAGTGCGGCGTCCATGCGGTCTTCAATATCTTCCGAAATGACGTGTTCCCATTTTTCCGCCTCATCGTGAACTTTATCCCACGGTACGCCGAGCGCTTCGGCAAGATACAGTTCAATCAAGCGGTGATGGCGTACCACTTCCAGCGCAATCTTTTCGCCCGTCGCAGTGAGGGTAACACCCTGATAGCGGGCATAATCCACCAAATTCATTTCCGCCAACTTCTTGAGCATCCCCGTCACCGAAGCGGGGGCAATGTTCAACTGGTCGGCGAGCATCGTGGTGGATACCGTTTGGTGGTGAGTTTGCAATTCGTATATGGTTTTCAGGTAATCTTCAACGGCTTGGGTATACACGGGCAATCCTTAACCGGCAAACATCAAATAGCGAAGGCGAATGACCAACAATTATTTTACGCCGAAAGCGTTTATGCGTCAATCGGGTAAAAAAAAAGCAGGTGCTTTTGAAAAAGCCCTGCTTTCAAAACGCTCATCGCGGTTTATTTTGCTTCTCTGTACAGTACGTGCTTGCGAGCGATGGGGTCGTATTTTTTCAGCTCGAGCCGTTGCGGGTCATTCCGCCGGTTTTTTTCAGTCCAGTACATATGAGAAGTCTCGGTGCTGCGCATTTTCACCAAAATGCGGACGCCTTTTTTCTTCGCCATTATCCGGTCTCCTTCAACAATTCACACATCAAACGTTGATTTTCCATACAAATTCAGAGTATAATCAAGGTAGCACTTTTGAGCAAATTCGGTTTGTTTAAGCGGAGAAAAAAATGCAGGTGAAAAAAATTCTTTTCGGGTTGATGATTTTCGGAGCATTGTGGCTTTTCTCCGTGCCGGCACTTGCCGAAGGACCGGTTCGCGTGGGGGTGTACAATAATGAACCCCTGTCATTCATTGATAATAGCGGCACACCGCAGGGCGTTTATATTGATGTTTTGCGCGATGTGGCACGGGTTAAAAAATGGGATATTGAATTTGTCCCGTGTGAGTGGTCGGGGTGTTTGGCAAAACTGGATGCGGGCGAAATTGATATTTTGGGACCGATTGCTTATTCTGCCGAACGAGGGGAAAAGTACGATTTTACCGATAACACCCTGCTGGTCAACTGGGGGCAGGTGTATGTGTCTCCCGGCTCAAACATTGAGTCTTTTCTTGACTTGCGTGGGAAAACGGTGGCGGTGTTGGAAAACGACATTCACTTTCAGCGCTTCCGCGAATTGTTGCAGCGGTTTTCAATTCCGGTGGATTATGTGGAAGTGAGTGATTACGATACGGTGCTGACACTGGTGGCACAGCAGCAAGTGGATGCCGGGTTGGTCAATCGTATTTACGGCATTCAGCATGAAGGGTTGTTCAACGTGCAAAAATCGCCGATTGTGCTCAATCCCATTGAGATTCGATTTGCCACCGTCAAAGGGAAAAACGCACAACTGCTGGCAGATATTGACAGCCATTTGGGGGAAATGAAAAATACAGCCGATTCGGTCTATTATCGTTCTCTTGACCGTTGGCTTGCCGGTACGCCGGAAACCGCAAAATTGCCGCAGTGGTTTTTATGGGTGATGAGTATTGCTTTGGCGGTGGGTGTGCTGCTGCTGGCAGCCACCGTTATTTTGCGGCGACAAGTTTATCTTCGCACCCGGGCTTTGCGGGAAGAGGTGGAGAGGCACAAACGCACCGCCGCTGCGCTTGCCGCCAGCGAGGCTCGTTATCGCAATTTGGTAGAAAACTCGCCCGTACCGATTTTCGTTCACCGCGATGGAAAATTCATCTACCTGAACCCGGCGGCGGTGAAAATACATGGCGCGGCATCAGCCGATGAACTCATCGGCACACCGTTGAAAGCGTTTTTGTTGCCGGCACATATTCCGCAGTTGGAAGAACGTTTGTCAGAGGCAGCATCCGGCGCAACTCATCTGCGGGTATCCGAAACACGAATCCGGCGCGCAGACGGCTCGGTGGTGGATGTGATTGTATCTGCTATGCCCGTGGATTTTGCCGGAGAAACTGCCCAACTGGTTATTTTACAGGATATTACCGACCGCAAACGGGCAGAAGAACAACTGCGGGCATACGCCGTCGAATTGGAGCGCAGCAACCGCGAATTACAAGATTTCGCCTATGTCGCTTCGCACGATTTACAGGAACCTCTGCGTAAAATTCAGGTATTTGGCGAACGGTTGCGGTCGAAATATTATGATACACTGGATGAAACCGCCCAAGATTACTTGGCGCGGATGGATGATGCCGCCACACGAATGAAAAAACTCATTCGAGATTTGCTGGAATTTTCGCGGGTGACAACCCATGCACAACCGTTT
>CAYPNZ010000107.1:4970-8135 GCA_964411845.1 uncultured Anaerolineaceae bacterium | reverse complement strand
CGGGCACAATCAAAAAATTTGCCGGTAAACTGACCAAACTCAACCGCCCGAATTGATACAGGATGAGCGGTGCTGTGGCAATTTGTGCCGCCAGCGTTACCCATACCGCCTCTGCCAGAAAACTTTGCGCCGGAATCCACCGTCCGCCGATGGTGTTCAGCACCGGCACCAGCACCACCAACCCCAGCGTTGCCATAAAACTGAGCTGAAATCCGACATCCCACAGCACCAGCGGATTTTGCACGGTCATCAGCCACCCGGCGGCGAACAGAGTATTTTTGGTGGCGTTGGGGCGTCCCAGTTGCAGGGCGAAAACATACAGCCCGCCCATCATCGCCGCGCGCACCACCGCCGCATCCGCGCCGACCATCACCGTGTACAGCGCCACCCCCACCAGCGCCAGCCATGTGGCGCGTTTTCTGCCGATGAGATATTGCCCCGCCAGCAACAGCAACGCGACCACCAGCGAAATATTGCTGCCGGAAATGACGATGATATGGCTGGTGCCGGTGGCATTAAATTGTTCATACAAATCGGGGGGAATGCCGCCGCGAATACCGAGCAGAATGCCGTTCAGCAGCGAGGCTTCCGGTTCGGGCAGCAAGCGGTTAATGGTTGCCGAAGCGCGGGCTTTCAGCCGAAAGATTGCCGCCCACAGCGAAAATTTCGGCGGCGGGGCAACGCGGGTGAGGTGCGGTCGGCGGGCATACGTGTAAATTTGGCGGATGGCGAGAAAATCGCGGTAGGAAAAATCGTCAAAAACGGGGGGCGCTTCCGGGCGGGCGCGAATGTCCACCGTGTCGCCGAAATGGAATTCGGGGTAACGCGCCGCTTTCACCAGCATCAACCCGTGCACCGGTTGCGAAACGCCATCATCGCCGGTGATGGATGTGGTGGCAATGCGATAATTGACGGTGGTGTCGCGCACATCCGGTTCGGCGGCAATTTTGCCGCGAATGGTGAAAAAACCGCGGTCATTGTAAAAAGCAATGTGTCGGGGGGTGATGCGCGGTTGCGCCAGCGCCAGCCGCCCCCCGCCGAGAATCATCGCCAGTGCCAGCGCAGCGGCGGTGCGGGCGCGGGTATTTCGCCGTGACAGTGCCAGCATCCCCAGCGCAAAAAGTGTCAGCGGCGCAAAAATCGGCGGCGGGGGCAAAAGCCATCGCGCCAAAAAAATACCGGCAAACCAAGCAATCACCAACCGAATGAGTGCGGTCATACCGCAATTTTATGTGCTGTACGGGTGCGGCGTCAATGGGGAAATGGTACAATTTGCTCGTGCTGTGACATTCGTCACAAACAAAAGGGACATATCTCACTGCAAAAATATAAAAATTTGTGTTAAAGTTAGGTTGTGAACGGACTATCATTTTGCCCGAAAATGCGCTATAATGTCAGGCATATTTTGCAAACGCCGACTGACGGTTGAATATTTTTCCCAAAGGAGGATTTTATGGCGAAACGAGCCGGAAAATCGCGCCAGAAGCGAACCTATCAGGGCAGTATCCTCAACGAGCCGCCCTCTGCCGCTATTGCGGATGTGCTGGAAAAATACCGCGGCGACGGTGAAGCGGTTATTCCCGCGCTGGCGGAAATGCAGCAGGCGGAAGGCTATCTGGATAAAAAATCGGTGGCGCACGCGGCGCATGCCATGCACGTGCCCTTTGCGCAGGTATACGGCACGGCAACATTTTACACCATGCTGACCACCACCCCGCCCACCGACAATATCATCCGCGTGTGCGACGGACCCGCATGCTGGCTGCATCGCGCCGGTGACGTGATGACCGCGCTGAAAACCGCGCTCGGTGCGGGTTGGACGGTTGAACGCAGCAGTTGTCTCGGCTTGTGCGACCATGCGCCCGCCGCATTGGTGAATGACCGTGCCCAAGTTACGCTCAACCCCGAACATCTCAAATCATCCATTGAAAATCCCCCCTCTCATCCGGACACATACACCCAACCGCGCCCCGGCGAAACGCGGGTGCTGCTGGCACACACCGATGAAATCGACCCCAAAAATATTGAAACCGCGCTGGCGCACGGCGCATATCAAGGGCTAACGGCAGCGCTGGCGCGTTCGCCGCAGGAAGTGGTGGCGGAAGTGACCGCCGCGAATTTGCGCGGGCGCGGCGGCGCGGGATTCCCCACCGGTATGAAATGGAAATTTGTTGCCGAAGCCGCCGATGAAACCCGCTATATCGTTTGCAATGCCGATGAAAGTGAGCCGCTGGTGTTTAAAGACCGGGTGCTGATGGACAGCAATCCCCATTTGCTGCTGGAAGGTATGGCAATTGCCGGATATGCCATCGGTGCGAGCGAAGGCTACATTTACATCCGCGGCGAATATGCCGCACAGGCAGACGTGCTGGAACTTGCCATCAAACAGGCAATGGCGCACGGCAAACTCGGCGACAATATTGCCGGCAGCGATTTTTCGTTCCATATTCACGTCCATCGCGGGGCGGGGGCGTACATTTGCGGCGAAGAAACCGCCCTGCTGGAATCGCTGGAAGGGCGGCGCGGCGAGCCGCGCATGCGCCCGCCATATCCCACCGTCAGCGGTTTTCGCGGCAAACCGACCGTGGTTAACAATGTGGAAACTTTTGCCAACGTGCCTGCCATTCTGCGGCACGGGGCAAAATGGTATAACGAACTCAGTCCCGGCGACGGGCGCGCGGGTACAAAATTGTACACCCTGTTGGGGCATGTGAACCGCCCCGGGCTGTTTGAAGCGCCGTTTGGGTTGACCCTGCGCCAAATTATTGACGATTTCGGTGGTGGCATGCAAGCCGGTTCGACATTCAACATGGCGCTGACGGGTGGCGCGGCGGGAACCATCGTCAACCGCGATTTTCTCGATATTCCCATTGATTACGCTTCGGCGCGGGCAAAAGGCATTGGTCTCGGCGCGGGGGCATTCCTCATTGCCGATGAAAGCGTGTCGCCGGTTGACTTGCTCGGCGAGTTGCTGCACTTTTTTGAAAGCGAATCATGCGGCAAATGCACCCCATGCCGCATCGGCACGCGGCGCACGCGGCAACTGCTGGATGAACTGCGTGCGGGAAATATCGGCGCGGCGGATGCGGACACGCTGGCACAAATGGCAGACACGCTGAAATACGCCTCGTTCTGCGGGCTGGGGCAGTCGGTTGCCATCCCCAT
>CAYPNZ010000107.1:0-4870 GCA_964411845.1 uncultured Anaerolineaceae bacterium | reverse complement strand
GTAAAAATAACCATTGACAATCAACAAATCGAAGCCCGAACCGGGCAATCGCTGTTGGATGCGGCGCTGGAACACGGCATCGAGATTCCGCATTTGTGCCATCACAAAGATTTGATTCCCAGCGGCAGTTGTCGCATGTGTGTGGTGGAAATTGACGGCATGCCGAATCCGGTGCACAGTTGCGGTACAACCGTGCAAGATGGCATGGTGGTTCACACCAAAACCGAGCATGTTGAAAACCTGCGCCGCCATGTGATGGATTTGTTCATCTCCGACCACCCGCTCGATTGTGTGGTGTGCGACAAAAACGGCAGCTGCGACCTGCAAAAGTATGCCTATCAATATAACATTGCCGAAAGTTCTTTCCCGGTGGAATTGTCGCGGGCGAAATATATTGATGACAACCCGTTTTATGTGCGCGATTACCAATATTGTATTATGTGCGGCAAATGTGTTCGCGTGTGCGATGAAGTTGTCGGCGCGGGGGCTATTCATTTCAGCGAGCGCGGGTTCGAGACAGTCATTTCCACCGCGTTCGATGTGCCGCTGGCGGAATCGTCGTGCGTGTTCTGCGGCAATTGCGTGCAAATCTGCCCGACCAACGCGCTGCAACCCGTCTCTCGGTTGGGCAAAGGGCGCGATTTCGAGTTTGAGCACAAAAAGACCATCTGCGGGTATTGCGGGGTTGGCTGTACGGTTGAGTTTGCCACCAAAGGCGATAAAATCATTTATGCCAAAGGCGCAAAAGATGACCCCACCACCGTCAACGGCGAATTTTTGTGCGTCAAAGGGCGTTTCGGCTGGGATTTTGTGGACAAACCCGGCAGGCTCACCGAGCCGCTGATGCGCAAAGATTTGGCGTATGCGTTGGGTATCAGCGATGAGCCATGGCAATTGCCCGCCGAAAGCGTGCTGGAGAAAGAAACCAACCCCGATTGGTTTGTGCCCGTCAGTTGGGACACCGCCATTGATGTGACCGCTGCCAAAATTGCCGAAATCATCCAAAAATACGGCGGCGATGCGGTTCACGGGCAAACATCGGCGCGGTGTACCAACGAAGAAAATTACATTTTCCAAAAATTTATGCGCGCGGGGGTCGGCACCAATAATATCGACCACTGCGCCCGGTTGTGACACAGCAGCACTGTCGCCGGTCTGGCGACGAGTTTCGGCAGTGGCGCGATGACCAACACCATTCACGGTATCGCCGATGCCGACTGCATTTTGATTACCGGCTCAAACACCGGCGAAAGCCATCCCGTGTTGAGTTACGAGGTTATCCGCGCGGTGAAAAAAGGCGCGAGTCTGGTGGTGGTTGACCCGCGCAAAATTACCATGACCGACCACGCCCATCTTCATCTGCAACCGAAACCGGGGCAGGATATTTTCATTTTTATGGCGATGGCGCATGTCATCATCCGCGAAGGCTGGGCGGATTGGGATTTCATCGAAACGCGCACCGAGAATTTCGAGGCATTTAAAGAAAGTGTGGCAAATATGACCCCCGAACTTGCCGCGCTGGAAACGGGCGTCCCCGCCGAAAAAATAGAGTTGGCGGCGCGGTTGTACGCTTTCGGCGAGCGGCAGTCCGGGCAATCCGTGTATGATGATGAACGCGGTCACAGCACCATTTTGTATGCCATGGGTATCACCCAGCGCAGCAACGGCACGGATATGGTACATATGCTGGCAAGCCTTTCGATGCTGTGCGGGCAAATCGGCAAACCGAGCAGCGGCGTGAATCCCCTGCGCGGGCAGGCAAACGTGCAAGGCGCATGCGACCTCGGCGGACTGCCGAATGTGCTGCCGGGCTATCAAAAAGTTACCGATGCCGCCGCGCGAAAATCTGTGGCGCAAAAATGGGGCATGGACGACCTGCCCGGCGAAGTCGGCTACACGGTAGTAGAAGCCTCGCACGCGATGGCAGACGGAAAAGTGCGGGCATTGTATGTGATGGGCGAAAACCCGCTCATTTCCGACCCGAACCTGCACCATGCCGAACACGCGCTGCGCTCACTCGATTTCTTCGTTTTGCAGGATGTCTTTTTGACCGAAACCGCGCAATTGGCGCACATCGTTTTACCTGCCGCCGTCTCGCTGGAAAAAGACGGCACATTCACCAACAGCGAACGCCGCGTGCAATTGATTCATCAAATTGTGCCGCCGCCCGGTCAGGCAAAACCCGACTGGCAAATTACGGCGGCAATCGCCAAAGCGGTTGACCAAAAATTGGGGCGCAAACGCGCCGATGAAGGCTACTGGGATTTCAATTCCACCGCGGAAATTATGGAAGAAGCGCGGCACGTCACACCGATTTATGGCGGCATAACCCATCAACGTTTGCAAACCGAGCGGCTGGCGTGGCCCTGTCCCACCGAAGACCATCCCGGCACACCGTATCTGCACAAAGGGAAGTTTTCGCGCGGGTTGGGGCGGTTCTATCCGGCGGCGGCAAATCTGCCGTATGAAAACCCGGATGACGAGTATCCGTTCATTCTCACCACCGGGCGGGTGCTGTACCACTATCACACCGGCACGCTGACCCGCAAAAGTACCGGGCTCGATTGGCGCGTGCCGTCGGGGTATGTGGAAGTCAACCGCGCCGATGCAGATGCGCTGGGCATTGCCGATGGCGACATGGTCAAAATGGTCAGCCGCCGCGGGGAAGTGGTCACACAGGCGCGCGTTGGCGACAGAGTTTCGCCGGGCGTGGTTTTCCTGTCGTTCCACTGGCGGGAATCGCCGGCGAATATGCTGACGCACGATGAAAAACTAGACCCTATCGCCAAAATACCGGAATTTAAAGCGAATGCGGTTCGGTTGGAAAGGGTGAACGGGAAATAAACTAACCACTCAACAAAAAACCCCGCCAATTTGGCGGGGTTTTCTTTTTTGCGTTGATTAAATTACGGCGTTTCGATGGCGTTGTTTTCGATGCGGTAATTGTACAGCGATTGCATCCGGTACAATTTTTGTTGCAGTTCAAAGAAGCCGTGCCAGTGTGCCCAGTCGGGACCGCCCATCAGCGCGCCTTGGCGTGCACGGCGACCGTCGTGGTGCCACAAGTGGTAGAAGAGGATTTGGAATTCATCATCCCACGGATTCTTTTTCAGCAAGCCTTTTTCTTTCAGGTCGTCCAGCATTTTCTTCGCCGGGTCGTAATACGATTCGTTGTACAGTTGAATGGCATCGTCACCCTGTTTGAAGAAGCCGGCGGTGTGGCGCGGCGTGTGGCACGATTCGCAGACCATTTCCATTTTGGCGCGACCTTCTTCGGCGTTGCCGGTCAGGGCGCTCATCGGGTCTTCGGAATTACGCGGCGCTGACCGTTTGCCCCACAGGTTCCAGTACAGTCGTTCGGAAACGTTGTGGGTGGGGCTGAGTTCACCGATACCGCTCATGTGGCAGGTGGCGCAGGTTGGGGCGCGGTAATCGCCGGGTTCCCAAGCGTCGGGGGCGCTGTCCCATTTCCATGTGTCGCCTTCGGCGGCGTAAATTTGCCCGTGTTTGGAGTTTTCGTAAATTTCGATGTCGGGATGGTCGGGACCGAGGTGGCACGAAGCGCAGGCTTCCGGTTTGCGGGCTTCGGCGATGTCGAATTTGTGGCGAGTGTGACATACGGTACAGTTACCGACGCTGCCGTCCGGGTAGATATTGCCGATACCGGCGACGGGCCACGTATCGGGGGTGGGGGCGCCGGTTTCATCCAATTCGATGCGGACGCCGTGGCACTGGTTACAGCCGGTGGCTTTTGATGCGCCGCTCACTTCGGGGTGGTTTTGCCCTTCGTGCACGAACATCAACGTTTGCATCGCGTCTTTCCCTTCAATTTGCAGGGCGGCGCGATGGTGTCCGCTGTGGTCAAATCCTTCGGCTTCACCGGGGTGGCATTCGGCGCATTTGCTGGGCGGAACCAGTACCGAAACGTAAACATCGGTGCCCACCAGCGATGAATGCTGAGTGGCGTTGGGTGCATCTTTTTCCACGCCGTGGCAGTCTAAACACGAAACGCTGACATGCCCGTGACGGCTTTCGCGCCAATCGTTGACAATGCCGGGGGTTTCATCTTGGTGGCAGGAAATGCACTCTTTGCTCACTTCGTCCAAATTGCGGTTAACAGCCAGTGAACTGTTGGCGTTGACATTGCTGATATTTCTGTCAACTTCCACCACAATTTTGTTTGATACCGGTTGTGCCGCGGCGGGTGACAGGGCGCTTTCGGTACGCTCGGTTTGGCTGGTGGTTTCCGGTACTGCTTGCGGCGCGCAGGCAACCAAACCGATGCCCAACGCCAACACGAGTATCACAAACCAACTGAACTTTGTTTTTGGCATAAAAACTCCTCCTGAAATGTGGCAATAAGTTATTGATTTTCAACAAGATAATCGGAAATATCTTTGTGTCCCACATGTTTGTGGCAAGTTACACAGTGGTCGTCTGTTTCACCGCGGAAATATGCCCGGTGGGCGATGAAGGCTTTGGGATTGCTTTGGGTGGCGTCTTCCAATTTTTGGTGGCATGTCAGACAACCGCTGTCGTACACATATTCTTCTCGGCGCAACCGTTTGGCTTCCCAATCGAGTTTACTGGTGTCGCGAGTGTACATTATCCAGAAATCGTGGGTGCCGGAACGCGCTTTGCCCAAAATGTGTGCGGGCAGATTTTCGTGTGTTACATGGCAGTCGGTGCAATCGGCGGTAACGCCGCGCGGGTTGTTTCCGCCATGTACCGAGTTATGGTACGAGGCAACCATCGGTTCCATAGGGTGGCATGAAACGCAAAACGTCGGGCGCGAAGTGATGTCAATATTGGCTTCAATGAATACCCACGAGGCGATAGCAAAGATAAACAAGCCGGCAATGGCACCGAG
>CAYPNZ010000106.1:0-8143 GCA_964411845.1 uncultured Anaerolineaceae bacterium | reverse complement strand
GTGTCGCCGGCGGCGGCAAGAATGGCGTCGGTTTGTTCTTTTTGGGCGCGAATTTCGGCGGTGCGTTCTTCAACTTGTTCCGCCAGATTTTGGGCGTAGTTATTTACCTGTTGGAAAAGCAGGGCATTTTCAATGGCGACACCCGCTTGCCGCCCGATGGCTTCGACGGTGTTTAAAATTTCTGTGTTGGATGGAATGGGGTGTTGACGGGTGAATAGCCCCAGCACGCCCAGCGGGTCACTTCCGCTGGAAAGCGGAACGGCAATAATGCCGCGCACAGGTATTTCCAGCCACGGCGGGTTGGCAAAACTTTCTTCGGGATAAGCATTGGAAATAACCACCGTTTGCTCGCTGAGAACTTTTTCAACCACGCCCGGCGGAACCGTTAATGTTTCTGACAGAGCGTGGTCGGGCAGCGCGTGGCTGTATTGCACAAACGAAACATCATCTGCGGCATCAATCAGCACAATGGCAGACGCATCCGCCTCGGCGATGGCTTGCGCGGTTTGCATAATGTCTTTCGCCAACGATTTTAGGCTTAATTTGCTGCTGAGCCGTCGTGCCAGCCGATTAAGAAGGGCTTGTCGTTTCAGCCGGCGCTCAACCTGTGCGTACAAACGGCTGTTTTCAATGGCAATGCCGCTGTGCATGGCAAAACGGTTGAGCAGGTCGAGGCTGTTGTCGTCAACGGTGGCATCATCGGGGTTGTAAGTTACCATCGCACCGATAACCCGATCCATAATGATGAATGGCACGGCAAGAAATGTGCCCGGCAGCGTTGTTGCGGCTGCGGGATTTTTTATGATGAGTCCCTCTTTTTGGGTTACGGCGTTGTTTGCGGCGGCAAACGCTTCTGTTTTTATGCGGTCATCCGGTGTTTTGGATAAACTAATGAGCAATTGCAGGCGTTGGTCGTCGCTCAGCAGGAAGATGCCGGTAAAGTGGGCATTCATCAAATCGTTTACCCGTGCGGCAATGGCGTTGAGCACATTTTCGGGTTCCAAACTTGATGCCACATCGCGCGCGCTGTTGAGCAGGGCGCGCTGTTCTTCGGCGGTACGTTGTGTTTGTCGGAAAAGGCGGGCGTTGTTAATGGCAGTGGCAACATGTTTGGCAAAAAGCAACGCCAGTTCGCCTTGTTCGGGGGTAAAAACGTCTACTTCAAAATTGTCAATGGAAATTTGCCCGATAACCTTTTCTTGCAAAACGATGGGCGTACCAATCCACGAGTGGATGAGCGATGTCCCTTCCCACAGCATATAGCGGGGGTCGGTATGCACATTGCCGATGATGATGGGCAGATGCGTTTCCTTCATTTCGTTGTACAGCACGTTGGTGTCAATCGGCACTTCCACATCCAAAATATCGGCATCGGGGGCAAAACCGCGTCCCGCTTCCAGTTTGAGGACGTTTTTGTGTTCCAGCATAATAGCGGCGCTATCATATGGCACCACAATGGCAAGTTGTTCCAAAATAACGTTTAAAACCGTCTCTAAATTTAAACTGCTGTTTACAATGGTGCTAACGTTTTGCAGCGTTTGCGAAATACGCCGCTGTTCGGTTTCTTTTTGCAAAAGCCGCAAGTTTTCCAAAATGGTTGACCCCAAATTGGAAAACGCGGTGATGACCGGCATCATTGAACTGTCAATATTCGGCGCGGCGGCAACCAATAAATAGGTGGTGGTGTCTTTTTCGCGTAACGGGGCGAGAATACATGAACACGGTGTTGACGGCGGTTGACGGTTTGTTAGTGCGGGGTGCAGCAAAATTTTTACATCGTGAAACGGCATCGTGTAAAAAAGCGTTTCACCCTGCAAAATAACCTGCTCAAAAAACGAAAGTTCCTTCAACGGAACCCGTTTACCTTTTAACTGCTTGCTTTCGGACAGGTGCAGAAAATCCCATAACGGTTCGGCTTCTGTATGGGCAACGATAGAAATATTCAGTTGCGCGGTTTCTTTTTCAACCGCTCCCCCCAAAACCTGAAAACCCAGTTTTTGCAAACTTTCAACAATAATGGCGACCACTGCTGCGGCGTTGGTGGCGTGGCGCAACGCCAGTGTCGCTTCGTTGAGCAATTGCCATTCGGGTGCGGATTGGGCGAGTGATGAAGACGGATTATGCAGTTTCATCGGCGCTACCATTTTCTATCGGCGCGGAAGCCGGAAGAAATATGCTGAAAGTTGTTCCTTTTCCGGCAACACTGTCCACTAATATCTGCCCATGGTGATTTTCGATGATTTGTTTCGATACCGATAGCCCCAGCCCCGTGCCGGATTTATCGGTTTTTGTGGTAAAGAAGGCATCAAAAATGTGTGTTAAATTTTCCGGCGAAATACCCTGCCCGGTGTCGGAAATTTGTACCACAATTGTCGGGTCGCCATCCGATTCGGTGCGTTCGGTTTTAACGGTGAGCACGCCGCCGCCGGGCATCGCATCAATGGCGTTGACGATTAAATTCAAAAATACCTGCGAAATTTGAATGGGGCTGCCGAAAATATCGGTGGAGGCGGTGGTGTACGATTTTGTGACGTCAACATTGGCATGTTTGATTTTTATTTCCAGAATGTGGAACATTTCTTCCAGCAGGTCGTTCAGCGAAAAGTGCTCCGGTTTGTCTGTTTGGGCGCGGGAAAGGGTAACCATTTGCCGCAACAGCACGTTTGCTCGCCGCGAAATGCTTAAAATGCGCTCGATGATATTGACCAGTGTCGGGTCAATCGAATCTCGGCGGCGGAGAATAATTTGGGAGTAGCCCAATATCGGCGAAATGAGGTTGCTCAAATCGTGTGCCACACTGGCGGCAAGTTGTCCCATCAAAATCAGGCGGTCGGTGTGGCTAAGGTGCGCCAGTTGTGCTTGTGCCGCAGATTCTTTTTCTTTTTGGGTTTGATAGAGTTTTGCCAAATCGCGGGCGTATGCCAAATTTTGCGACTGGGTGATTTCCAACTGCTTTTTTAATTGGTTGATGATGGTTTGGGTTTGCTGCTGTTGGGTGAGTTTTTCTTTCTCTTTTTCCAGATTGAACCGATTTTGTATTTTTAACAGTTCCTGCCGCGCCGAAGGCAGATTTTCGGTTGAAAAACGCGGAAATTCCAGCGTGATGACACTGCCTTTGCCAAGGGTGGAGCCGATGGAAAATTTTCCGTTGTGCAGCGCCACAATTCGGTTGACAATTGACAACCCCAAACCCATACCGACGGCATGGCGCGTGGCGTGTTTTTCCGCCTGAAAAAACGGCTGGGTGATATATTTTAGGTCTTTTTGCGAGATACCGCGCCCGGAATCGCTGAAAACAAGCCGGTAAACTTCCGGGGTGATGTGCCCGCTGATGTGCAGAGTGCCATGGGGGTGGTTGTAGCGGATGCCGTTTTCGATGATGTGCCCGATGGCGGTAACCAGTTGTTGTTGGTTGCCCAAAACAAGCATTGTTTCGGGGGGGAAATCTACGGTTACCGTAACCGATTTTTCGGCAGCCAAAGCCGTGAGCATCGCGGTGGCGGTGGCAACCGCTTCCGCCAAATTAACCGCTTCAATTTCCGTTTCTTTCAAATCATTGACGGATGCGTTGATGAGATTGTTAACGGTGTGGCGCAACCGCTCTGAGGCGTTGAGCACGTTGCTCAGTACCGAGCGCGTTTGGTCGTCCAATCCTTCCGAAATGTGTTCCAAAAGCGAGGTGAAGCCGATGATGCTGGCAAGCGGCGTGCGGAGTTCGTGTGCCGCCAAATGCAAAAATTCTTCTCGCATGGAATTAACGCGCTCTTCCCATGTCACATCGTGCAATACCAGCACCCAGCCTTCGTCGGGCAGGGGAGCGGCTTGCACGGCGATGGTGCGGGGCAGGGGGGCGGTTAACGCCAATTGGCGGCTAAATTTTTGGGGAAACGAGGTTTGTAGTTGCGCGAAAAAGGGGTCAATTTCTTCCGCTTGCAACAAAGTTGTTAACGGCACGTTTTGCAGGGCGTCAACGGTTTGTTCCAGCAGTTCGGCGGCGGCGGGATTGGCTTCTTGCACCCGCAGCGATTTGTCAATTACCAGCACGCCGTCGCTCATGCTGGAAAAGGCGGCTTCAAGTTTTTTGTAGGTCAGTTGCAGCGCTTCACGTTTTTCGCGTTCCTGTTTGTACAGCGCCACCATATCTTGCCCGTATTGCATCGCTTGGCGATAGGCAAGGTCTAGTTGGTCGATATTCCTGTCTTCAAACCGATTGGCGTCACTCATAACTGGGTTTTTCATACAACTCTATTAGCACGCCGTGGGTGCTTTTGGGGTGAACAAAGACATATTTTTGCCCCTCGCTGCCCACGCGCGGTTCATCTTCGATGATGCGCAACCCTTGGGCGGCATAGTCTGCCATAGCTTGCTCGATGTTTTCCACTTCGATGCAAATGTGGTGGATGCCTTCGCCGCATTTTGCCAGAAATTTGCTCACGCCGGTATCGGGGGCGGTGGGTTGAATCAACTCGATTTCGCTGCCGTCTCCCAGCGGTAAAAAGGCAACGGTTACGTTTTCGGCGGGCACGGTTTCGGTTTTGCGCAACGGAAGTCCCATCGCGGTGTGATATACGTTTATGGCGTTGTTTATATCTTCTACCACAATGGCGATATGGTCAAGTCGCATGCATCAACTCCTGTATCGATTCTCGACCCGCAAGGGGGAATCTTTAATAAAGTTTGCGTAAAGAAATTTGCGTTAAATTAACGTTGTCGGTTGGTATTCGCCCCAGACACGGCGCAGGGTGTTGCTGATTTCGCCGGTGGTGGCATACGCTTCTACCGCCGAAAGGATGTGCGGCATCAGGTTTTCCGTGCCGCGCGCCGCTTCCGCCAGCCGAGCGAGGGCGGCATCCACGGCGGCGTTGTCTCGGCGAGCGCGCAGGGCGGCGAGTTTTGCCGCTTGCGTTTGCTGCAAAGTTTCGTCCACTCGCAAAATTTCCGGTTTGATTTCCTCTTCGACTTTAAAACGGTTCACTCCGACGACCACCCGCTCGCCGCGGTCTACCTCTTGTTGGAAACGATATGCCGCCGATTGAATTTCTTGCTGCATAAAACCGCTTTCGATGGCAGCCAGCGCGCCGCCCATATCGTCAATTTTGGCAATATATTCCGCCGCGCGTTTTTCAATTTCATCGGTCAAATATTCAATGTAATAACTGCCCGCCAGCGGGTCAATCGTATCGGCAACGCCGCTTTCGTAAGCGATAATCTGTTGTGTGCGCAGGGCAACGCGCGCGGTTTCTTCGGTGGGCAAGCCAAGCGCCTCATCCAGCGAATTGGTGTGCAGGCTTTGCGTGCCGCCCAACACCGCCGCCAAGGCTTGGATGGTGACGCGGGCAACATTGTTGGTGGGTTGCTGCACGGTAAGCGTGCTGCCGCCGGTTTGGGTATGAAAACGCAACCGCCAACTTTTGGGGTTTTTTGCGCCGAACCGCTCGCGCATAATTTTTGCCCACAGCCGCCGTGCGGCGCGATATTTGGCAACTTCTTCCAAAAAGTTGTTATGTGCGTTGAAGAAAAACGAAAGTTGTTTGGCGAAATCGTCCACATCCAACCCGGCGCCGATAGCGGCTTCCACATAAGCGATGGCATTTGCCAGCGTAAAAGCCACTTCTTGCACGGCGGTACTGCCCGCCTCGCGGATGTGATAGCCGCTGATGGAAATGGTGTTCCAGTGCGGAAGATTTTCGCGGCAATAGCCGATAATATCGGTGATGAGCCGCATAGAAGGCGCCGGCGGGAAAATGTATGTGCCGCGCGCCACATATTCTTTCAGGATGTCGTTTTGCACCGTGCCGCGCAATTTTTCGGGGGGAACGCCCTGTTTTTTGCCCACGGCGATATACATTGCCAGCAGAATGGACGCGGGGGCATTGATGGTCATACTGGTGGAAACTTTATCCAGCGGAATACCGTCCAACAGGGTTTCCATATCTTCCAGTGATGAGATGGAAACCCCAACTTTGCCGACTTCCCCTTCGGCGAGCGGGTCATCGGCATCATACCCCAATTGGGTGGGCAAATCGAAGGCGGTACTCAAACCGGTTTGCCCCGCTTCCAGCAGATATTTGAAGCGGCGGTTGGTTTCTTCTGCCGTACCGAAGCCGGCATACTGCCGCATCGTCCAAAATCTGCCGCGATACGTTGTCGGTTGCACACCCCGCGTGAAAGGATAGTCGCCCGGAAAACCGAGTTCGTTCAAATAGTGTGCCTCGGCATCGGCGCGGGGAACCGCCAACCGTTCCACCGGAATGCCGGAATCGGTGGTGAAAGATTCTTTTCGCTCCGGAAAACGTTTCAACGTGGCTTCCAGAACATTGACTGCCCATGCATTGAATTTTTGTTTGAGTGTTTCTGTCATCGCCATTGTTGACCTCTTTCTTTAACGTTACGGATATACCCGCCCCAATGTGCGCGGGAAGGGGTTGGTTTCACGAACATGATGAATGCCGCAAATCCATGCCATGGTGCGTTCAACGCCCAGCCCGAAGCCGCTGTGCGGTACACTGCCGTATTTTCGCAAATCCAAATACCATTTGAAGGCTTCTTCCGGCAATTTGTCGTGTTTGATGCGTTTCAGCAGCAATTCCGGGTCGGAAATGCGCTCGCTGCCGCCGGTAATTTCGCCGTACCCTTCCGGCGCCAGCATATCCACGCTTTTGCACACTTCCGGGCGACCGGGCCACGGTTCCATGTAAAACGCTTTCGCCGCGGAGGGGAAGCCGTACACAAAAATGGGACGGTCGTACAATTTGGTCAATTCCGTTTCATGCGGCGAGCCGAAATCGTCGCCCCATTCCAATGCCAGCAGGTTTTTCAATTCGGGGTCGTCACTGTTGGCGCGAATTTCCTGCAATTTTTCAAAGGCTTCATCGTATGATACGCGCGGGAAGGGAGGCACAACCCGTTCCAGCGCCGAAATATCGCGTTCCAGCACGTCCAGTTCGGCGCGGCGCTCTTTCAGCACCCGCTGAACGATGTAACTGACAAATTGTTCTTCCATATCCATCAGCCCGTCCAAATCTTGGTATGCCGTTTCCGGTTCGACCATCCAAAATTCGGTCATGTGGCGGCGGGTTTTGCTTTTTTCCGCGCGGAAAGTGGGACCGAAGGCATAAACCTTCCCAAACGCGAAGATATTGGCTTCATTATAAAGTTGTCCCGTTTGCGCCAAATAAACCGGTTCGCCGAAATAATCCACTTCAAACAGGGTGGTGGTGCCTTCGCCCGCCGCCGGGGTAAAAATCGGCGTGGACATTTCCACGTACCCATGTTCGTCGAGCCAATCGCGGATGGCGCGCATAATGGTGGCGCGAATGCGCAGGGTTGCCCACTGTTTCCGCGAGCGAATCCACAAATGGCGGTTTTCCATCAAAAAATCCACCCCGTGTTCTTTGGGGGTGATGGGGTATTCAGCGGCAAGTTGGACGATTTCCAAATTGGTGACATCCAACTCATACCCCGCGGGAATACCTTTGGCGCGCGGCTCGGCTTTAACCGTGCCGGTGACAATTATGGATGATTCTTGCGTTAACCGTTTGCCGGCGGCGAAAATTTCTTCCGGCAAATTCGGTTTGAACATCACCCCCTGAATTTGCCCGCTGCCGTCGCGGATTTGCAGGAATTGCAGTTTGCCTTTGCCGGTTTTGCGGTACAGCCAGCCTTGCAGCGTGACGGTTTCGCCAACATGGTCGGCAATGTTTTCAATACGGATGATTTTTGCCATGGAGTACTCCTTGTTTTTGGTTGTCAGTTGTCAGTTGTCAGTTGTCAGTTTTCAGTGGTCAGTTTTCAGTGGTCAGTTGTCATGTTATTTCCTGGGTGGGACTTTGACCGCCACGAGGAACTTGACTTGCCCAGCCGTGACGGGGCTGGCGGCCAGGATGTGAACTTCGTCGATCGTTCCGCCGGCGGCGGTATACTCGGCCGAGGCGATGCCATCGTTGCCGGCCACCACGGTCACACTTGTCAGTTTGTTGGAGAACTGGCCCAGTTTGAAACTGGAGAAGGTAACCGGTGCGTTCGGGATCGCTTCGACGCTCAGCCGGACCGACTCGCCTTGCTGCACGCGGTGGAAGCGTTTGGACTCGGATCGAATCGCTTTGACTCCTTCGGCGGGCTGGGCGGGCGCGAAGACGCGTCC
>CAYPNZ010000105.1:0-8153 GCA_964411845.1 uncultured Anaerolineaceae bacterium | reverse complement strand
TGCAGGAATTCGGCGACGATACCCCTCTCTTCGAGCATATTGCCCGCGAGGCGCAAACTTGGGGCGATGATGACCAAATTGCCTTCGTCATCGGCGCGACCCAACCACACGCCCTGCGACGTTTCCGGCAGGTGACGGCGGGACGTCGCCCGTGGATTCTCGCGCCGGGAGTGGGTGCGCAGGGCGGAAATCTGACGGAAGCGCTGGCGGCAGGGCTGGACGACCGCGGGCTGGGGATGATTGTGCCGGTCTCGCGGGCAATCATTTATGCCGATGACCCCCGCGCGGCGGCAAAATCGTTGCGGGATGCCATCAATCTAGCTCGCAAAACCGTGGGGGACAGAGCAGGATATACGCCGCACACCGACCTCATTTTGGGATTGCACGATGCCGGATGTGTGCAATTCGGCGAATTTACGCTGGCATCGGGGCGCACATCGCCCATTTATGTTGATTTGCGCCGTTTGAGCGCCTCGCCCCGGCTGCTGAAGTTGGCAGCGCGAGCGTATGTCCGGCTGCTGGAAAAAGTTTCCTTCGACCACATCGCGGGTGTGCCCTATGCCGCGCTCCCCATCGGCACGGCGGTGGCGCTGACGATGGGGGCATCGTTGATTTACCCCCGCAAAGAAGCGAAAACGCATGGCACGGGCAAAACCGTGGAAGGCGTTTTCCGCGCGGGAGAAACGGCGGCGGTGGTGGAAGATTTGGTCACCAGCGGCGGGAGCGTACTGACGGCGGTGGAAACCTTGCGCGGCGCGGGGCTGTCGGTGACGGATGTCGCTGTGCTGATTGACCGCGAGCAGGGCGGCGCGGCGAATCTCTCGGCGGCGGGGCTGAGGCTGCACGCCGCGCTCACCATCACCCAAATCCTGACCGTCCTGCGCGACGCGGAGCGCATCTCCCCGGCGGAATTTGAAACGGTGCAAGCGTATCTCAAAGTATAGAGGAAATTCGCGAGCCGTTTCCATCTCGGATTTGCCCGGATGCTGCATTTGCCGATTTCGGAAATCGGCGGGGGATGAACGCCCTTGCTTGCGCACATTGCGCATCGCTATTCGGAATGCGTATCCGTCGCCAAAAACAAGCATATCAACATAAGATAAAAATTCCACAAAAGGAGATGAACGATGAAACACAAGCAACTATTCGCCATAACATTAGCTGTGGGACTGTTTCTGTCTCTGGCGGTGGGAAGCATTGGATACGCCCAAGAAGCAGTCCCAAAACTAACCGCATCGAGGGAGATACCCAATATTGAGACGCCACATCAAAACACAAACAAGCACAATACCATAGCAACCGCAGCTTTTTCCGATATGCCCGACTATGACAGCGGTTGGGTGGCTCTGAACCAAAACCAAACCAAAACCCTATCCCACAATCTGGGCGGAAATCCGGATGATTATGTGGTTGATATGCAGTATAAAAGTGACAGCAGCGGTATCAACCAACGCTATTACGGCGGCGCCGATTTCGGCGCAACCGCATTCGGCGGCACCCGCGAAAACGACCGCGTGGGCGCATATTGGCGCAGCCTGACCGCCTCCGCCATTACCGTCTACCGCCGACCGGAAGACGACTACGCCCCCCAAGTCCGCATCCGCATTTGGGTGAAACCCACACCCGACTATGACAGCGGTTGGGTGGCTCTGAACCAAAACCAAACCAAAACCCTATCCCACAATCTGGGCGGAAATCCGGATGATTATGTGGTTGATATGCAGTATAAAAGTGACAGCAGCGGTATCAACCAACGCTATTACGGCGGCGCCGATTTCGGCGCAACCGCATTCGGCGGCACCCGCGAAAACGACCGCGTGGGCGCATATTGGCGCAGCCTGACCGCCTCCGCCATTACCGTCTACCGCCGACCGGAAGACGACTACGCCCCCCAAGTCCGCATCCGCATTTGGGTAACACACTACCAAATTTACTTACCTCTTGTAATAAGAAATTAGGTGTCTCGGCAAACAACAGACATAAAAAAACCTCGGTAGTTTTGCAAAACTACCGAGGTTTTAAACCGGGTTTATGTCAGTGTGGAATATTTAATTGGTCACGGCACAACTTTTCGCGCGCGAACGATTAACCTGTCTTTATATTCCTGTCGGATTGAATCATAGGGTCCCCCGCAAGTAATGAGCGTAATGACAGACTTTGAACTTGCGCCGAAAATATCTGCCAATGGAGCGTTGGTGGTGGGGTAAGTTTCCATACTCTCCACCACAAATCGGAATGTCACATCCGGGGCACTCTGTATTTCGATGACATCCCCGATTTTCAGGTCACTCAATCTGGAAAAAACACCGATTTCCCCTTTCCAATCCACGTGACCGGCTAAAATTGCATTCGACGCCTCGCCGGGGCGCGGTCCTAACTCATACCATCCCACAATACCTGCATCATCGGGGCTTGCCATAATACCACTTGCTTCCAAGCCGACCGAAATAATGGGTGCGTTCACTTGAATGGCAGGGATGGTTATCCACATCGGCAAAGGGGTTCGCCCCGGCGGTGCCGGCGGCGCCGGAGCAATTTGGTGTGGCGCTGTGGCAACCCGCGTGGCGGTTATGGGGGGTGCACTTGGCACGTCGGGCAACGCAGATGATAAAACCGGCGATACCGCCGCGGTTGCCTTTAATTTCAAAACAAATGATTGGTCGGTATCTAAAACGGTATGCCAAGTTATTGTATCTTCCGTAACAGATATGGGTTCCGGCGATATGTCATACGCCTCATACCCCGCCGGCGGTTTAACGATAACGGTGAGTGCGTGTTCCGGAGCGCCGGGTTGCCGTTGAACCAACAAACGATATTCACCGGGGTGACTCGGCTGAATGTTTGGTTCCCATTTGAATTGCAATTGTCTGCGCTCACCGGCAGTAATACCCACGTATCCCCCCACCACTGCACGATGGTTTTCCTGAAACAAATCCGGTCCTTCATCAAACCCGATAGCGGCAATCAATTTACTGCTCGGTGTCGGATAAAGGCGCGTGTAACCGCCATAGTAGGTCGGACGCTGCTCTACCCGACGGGTTTGAGGATTCCAACGCCCCCCGTCATAATATCCCTGCGGGTAACCGCGCACCCCTGCCCCCGGAACATATACATTTCGCTCGTCAACAATCAATGAGGCTTCCTGCGGCGTGGCATCCGGCTTCAATTGAACTTCATAGCGCAAATCCTGTTCAATAAACGGACTGAGTTTGTTATATGAAACATTCGATTCCACAAGATAAAAGTAATCGTCATTCTGCCCTTTCAGCGCCCCGTATATTCCTAATTTGAAGAGCCCGGCTGCGGTGGGCGGGTCGAAACTGGCAATCAAAATATCGTGCCGAACGGCTGCCGTTTGAAAATAGTGCGCCAATTTCACGGCGCGCCCAAGTGATACTTTCCCCGTTTCATTTATCAGGGCTAACGATAACTCGTTTATCAGCGAAGATTGTTCAACCCCCGCCGGTTGATCACCCTGATAGATATGCAATGCGGCAAAGTTTTTCAGGTTTTCGGCATTGACGGTTTCACCGTCAATGGTTTTTAAAGTGCCTAAGGCTTGTAAAAGATTGATAACCCCGTTCTCGGTAATGGCAATAACGCCATCCACCGGTTCGGTATGATTAATCGCCCAGAAATCGGCGGCTTGTCGAGCCGTCGCCGGAAAATCCGCCCACCAATTTGCATCCCGCAGATACCAGTGTCCCAGCCCCATATAATTTACCAGCGGGGCTGGCGGTTGTGTCCAACGGGTCAAGTATTGCCCGTTTACCTCCGGCACATTATCCAGTTCCGTCACCTCGCGGAGTGTGGCTGCGGTTATCTTTCCCTGTTCTATCCGAATTGTGCCAATGCCGCCAATAAAGCCGCCGGTAGCCCGCAACTCATCACTGGACTGAATTAACAACAAAAATCTAACCGGTTTATCGTAACCCAGTAGTTGCGGCAATACCTGAAAAACATTATTTGACGTTTTAAATGCGGCGGTCAAATCGGGAGAAAGGTTGTCCCACATTACCAATATTTGGTTCAGCGGATTGGCGATGGTATCCGGCACATTTTCGATGGGATGTATTTTTCCGCGCAGATCCGTTGCCCGGTCTATATCATCGTGTGCTTGCCGGATATGCCGATATACTTCCGGAATAACCGATACCGCTCCCGACGTGCCGGATTCTTCCATATTGGTAACAACCAGCATTAAGGCATCCGATGTCTCTTGCCCTGCGGCGGTAAGTTCATCCAAAAATGCTTCCCAAGCAATAACTTGTTCGGTGGGAATCCCCAGGGTGTGCGCCGCATCGGATGTTTGCAAAAAAGTTATAATCGGGTCAATTTGTGTTTGCAGCGCTTCAAATTCGGTGCGCATTATTGTCAATTGTTTCGGAAGTTGCGCCAACCGAGCATAATCGGCGTTTTGTGTATCTGCGATAGCGGTTATATCTGCCACAGATTGTTTTAACGCCAGCATATTTGCCCACAAATCGGGAGAGACCGCCGTCGCCACAATCGGGCTGTCATCGGCAAATATCAGGTCAAAATAAGGAGTATATTCATCCCATTGCGCCAAAGCATCTTGCAATTGCGATGCCTGCTGTGCCGGCAACCAATCAACATTTGCCAGTGTCTGTCTTGCGGATTGCGCGGTTATATAAGTTTGCCCGAGTTGTTCAAATTGCGGCTGAAGTTGGGGAACCACATCTGCCAAGCCGCCGATACCCGCTGTTTCAAATGCGGTTTGGCTGTCAATGGCAACCGTTAATGTCTCGTTGGCAAAATCAACTGCCGCATTGCCAAATACCCACAATGCCGAAATCTGTTTCACCCGTGTGGAAACGCCGGGAATGTTACTACCCAACCGACCGATACGCAACGCAGGTAACACCAACGGGCGCAGCGCATCCAACTCACTTTTGGAGCGCATAAGGTGTCGCTGTGCTTGGCTCATACTGTCCGGAGAAACACCTTGTTGCAGTGCGGTTCGGGCTTGTGCTATTTCAGCGGTAAATTTATGAATATGGCGGACTGTCGGATTGAGTACCCAAACAAATACAGCCACCCCCAACCCAACCGCAACCAAAATAACGCCAAACAACCATATTCCCGTTCTGCGCCGTGTTTTGGTTGAAATTGAAGGTGACTGTACAAGCCGTGAAACAAAATTCATTAACGCATTGCCTTTTATTGCGCTTGTGCGCTAAAAATGTTGTTATATGGTGCGTGTGTAATCTCGTGTGTTTCCAGCACAGCGCCATAGGTTGTATTTGCGTTTGCCGAATCAACCTGAGCATAAACCGGTGTGCCCGCGGCGAGCGTTGTCGGCATATTGCTTAAACCGGCAACATAATATTGGTTGGGAGCTCCCGATGCCGTGGAATATGTCAGGGTCATCACATCTCCCGGTGCAAACGGAAACGCATCTTGCGTCACACCCCATACAATGCCATACGTAGACCGTCCATCATCCCATACCTGATTCACTGCGGTTGGAACCGGGTTCGGGTCAACATAAAAGTCAACCCAAAACTCATCGGCTGTGCCGTTCAGCGCTGTCGTTCCTTGATTTTCAATAACAACCTGCACCGTCGAAGCGGTAGCCGTTAGACTTGTTATGACCAAATCGGGTGCGGCTGAAGCCGAATTTTTGAAAATCAACGGCATATAAATTAAATACGGCTGGGGTGCCGGCGCCGGTTCGATGCTGATGGTTTGCGTCAATGTTTGATTGTCCAGTGTCACCGACACCTCACCAACAGTGGCAATACTGCCGGCGGTTAATGTGGAAGTAACCACCCCGCTCACCGTGCCGGTGGCAATGGGCGCAACCGAACCAATGGTTGAGGTAAATGTTGCCGGAATATTATCCGGCACAAATTCGGTGGCGCTCACATTGACGCCGTCCGAGTTAAAATTCAAATTGGCTTGTAATGCCGATACCCCGGTGTCCACCTGAATAGCGGCAGGCGTTGCCGAAAAATTCAATACCAGCCACGGCGTATATACCGCGGTGCTTGATAGCGCGTTACAGCCCGTGGCGGGGGGTCCGGCATTGCATCCCCACCAGTTATTCTGCGGCGAAACCGCTACATCCGAAACCAGTCCCCAAGTATTGTTCACTACCCGGTTGTGGTGCATATTTAAATTCACATTCGAATCAACGGTTCCAACCCGTATACCATTTTGGAAACCAACCACCGAATTCCGCAGAATGTTTATATCCGCTGCGGTGGGCAGGGTGCTATCCAGCAATATCCCCGCCGAACCGATATTTCCGCCGTCGAGCCGGTTGCCGGTAATATCAATCCAGTTTCTAGCCGTCGTACCTCCGCTAACATTGATGCCGTGGTAATATGTGACAACCAGTGTGCCGGTCAGCGTGATGGTATTGTCTTTTACCTCATTTGCCGGACCTTCCCAACTGTGTCCGTGAATGGCATACAACCCGTACCACGTACTGCCCGCAGGGTCGGCTATTTGAATATCATTGTCGGTGACGGACATATTGCGCACTTCGGCACCATTTGACGGGAACGCCACAATTGCGCCGCCATTGCCGGTGATACGATTGCCGGTGATGCCGACATTTTGCAGAGAAGCGGACGAGCCGGCACCCGATTCATAGGAGGTCAACACAATTGCCGTTCCCGGGGTACTTCCCGTAACCGTGATGGTATTGGACTGAATAACATTACCGTTAACCAATGTACCGCTGCCGACAAAATTATAACAGTTCATAAAAACGCCGGTAGACCAATTGGCAGAGGCAACCGTAATTTGGTTATTTGAAATATGTGAATTGCGAGCATTGGTTAACTCGATACCGTATGCATCGGCACGAACAATATTCCCCGTGACAGTCCAATTATCGTGCAAGCCTTGTCCTTCATTACCAACCAAAACGGCATTCCAGCCCAAATCGTGCATATAATTATCTTGAATGGTTATATTGGATGTGCCACTGTTCCACGCTTGAACCGCACTTGCCCGACTATCATCCAGCATTAACAGCGCCCGATTTACTTCCGGCAATTGCGATAAATCCCGCTGTAAATTTGCGCTGAGCGCGCGCATCCGTGCCCGAGTTACACCGGTTGGTCCATAATTCTGTATCTCGAAGCCGCTGACCGTTACCCCCGACACACCGGCATTTATGGTAATAGCGCTGTTACCCGAAAAACCCGTTCCATCCAAAACCGGTGCATTCGCACCCGGTCCCGGGGTGCTGTCACCCGGGTCGCCAACGAGCGACAACGATTTATCAATGGTCACCGTCTCGTTATAGGTTCCGGCAGCGACATTAACCGTACCGCCGGCATCAACCACCGCAATACCGCTTCCGATGGTTGCTTTGGCACATGCCAACCCCGTTCCGCTACCGGGGTATGCCGCATCCACCGTACCGTCGCAGTTGGCATCACTACCATCCGGGCGTACAAATATCGGCGAATCGGCATACGCAACCGATGCCATAGCGCTCCATATCATCACAAAAACGATGAAAGCCGCGAACACCATCCATACTTTTCCCGTCTCCCATCCCGCAGTTTTTCCGTCCATAATTTTACTCCTCCGCGCCAAATCGGCGTCTAAATGAAATACCACCGATGCTCTATTGCAAAGTTATATACACGTTCACAACGTGCTGCTCGGATTCCGGCAAAAAGAACATATCGCTAACGGCAATAATATTTTCTTGCGATTGCTCATACACTACCCAACGAAACGGACCTTTGCCAAAATCTCCCGGATTGACCCACCATCGCACCGAAATGTGCGCTAAATTGCTGCGCCAACCGTTGACATTATGCCATTTACCGGTACTATCCTGCCATTGCACCACCGCAGACAGCGCCGGTTTTGGTACGGCAATTGCCAAACGAATAAATCCGCCATCCACCGCCGAAACATTGCTTATTTGCGAAACCGGAGCGGGTGTGGGTGTAATATGCGGCGGACGGGGCGGTCGGGGGGGCAACGCTGCATCCACAGGCATCGCTACCACCAGCAACAGTGCAGTCACAGCAACAAATAACACTACCTTTTCCAACAAATGTTTACGGGTTTTCGATTCCATTCTATTCCCCTTTTTTAAGATTTTATCGCGTCAAATCCGTTTTATGCCCGAAAACGCTTGCTGCCCCCTATCCATAACC
>CAYPNZ010000104.1:0-8181 GCA_964411845.1 uncultured Anaerolineaceae bacterium | reverse complement strand
CCCCAGCGAAGCCCCCTCGGCGCAACAATAAAAGGGGCAGCGTCGCCGCCCCCGTCGAAAGTAAGAAAATAAACCTCCGGCAAAAGCACTAAATTTATTTCGGAAAATAATTTCTCAACCGAAAGATGTATCTTCTCAAAATGTAAGGGCGACCCTTGTGGTCGCCCGATAGCACCTACGCCAATCGTTGCAAACACCCCCTTCGATACACCCGGCGGGCTACACGGGGTGAAAAAAACGGCAAATGCCGACAGCCCCAAACTATTCCAACCCGCCTTCTTTTTCCACCATCGCCTCGCAGGCATTCGGCTCGCCGATGAGCACCAAAATATCGCCGCGGCGGATGAGTTCGTCTGCCGTGGGCAGCGAAATAACCGTGTCTCCCCGCCGAATTGCCACCACCACCACGCCGTATTTTTGCCGTAACCGTGATTCTATCAGCGTGTGCCCCACCACATTTTTCGGCGCGGAAATTTCAACCACACTAATATCTTTGTGCAGTTCCATATAATCCAAAAAGCCGCTGGAAGAAAGCATACGTCCCAGCCGAACCCCGGCTTCGTGTTCCGGCAGAATGACTTCATCCGCCCCGACTTTCATCAGAATTTCGCGCTGGGTGCGGGTGCGGGCTTTGCAAATAACGCGCCGCACGCCCAGTTGCCGCAAAATTACCGTCGCCAGCAAATTACTTTCAAAATCGGTGCCGATGCACACAATGCCCGTGTCGAAATTTCCCACGCCCAACTCAATATACGCATCGCGGTTGGTGGCATCCATTTGCACCACGTGGGGCAACGTGTGCGACAGCCGCTGCACCAATGTGGCATCGGCATCAATTGCCAGCACATTATGCCCCCGTTCGTGCAATACCTCTGCCAAACTGGAACCGAAACGCCCCAAACCAATTACCACAAATTCGTTGTGTCTCGCTTTTCTGGGCGGCGAATTTCGTGCGCCCAAAAACCGCGAAAATTTTCTCGTCTCTTCTGTCATCACGCTACCCGATAATTATTTTTTCTTCAGGATAATAAACTTGGGTGCGCCGGGTACGCTGTGCCAGCGCCACAACCAACGTTAACGGACCCAACCGCCCCCAAAACATCGTAAAAATTATCAACCCGCGGCTAATTTGGTTCAAATGCGAGGTAATGCCCAGCGAATAGCCGGTGTTGGAAAACGCACTGATAACCTCAAACATCACCGGCACAATTTCCCCGCCGTCAAACATCAAAATAGAAAGCGTTACCGTCAATACCAGCGTAACGGAAACGGTAACAATGGCGGCGGCTTTTTGGATGGTTTCCAGCGGCAGGGTGCGCCCCAAAATACGCACATCGGGATGACCGTGCACATTGTTCCACAGCGTTACCATAACCACCGCCACCGTTGTCAGCCCGATACCGCCGCCCATCGAAGCCGGTGCGCCACCGATAAACATAAAAACCATCAAAATCAGTTGGCTGGCTTGTCCCAATTGGTCAATGGGTAGCAGGGTGATGCCCGCCGTGCGGCTGGAAACCACCGTGAAAAATGCCGCCAACACACTTTCGCCGGGGGGAAGCGTCGCCAAAAAATCGCTGAAGAAAATTTCGTCCACCAATAATATGGCGGTACCGATGACGGTCATCGCCACCATTAACGGCAGGATAAACTTGGTGTGCAGCGACAGTCGTTTTGTTTTGGGATATGCCATCAAATCGAACACGGCGGTAATGCCCATTGTGCCGATGGTGATGAGCGCTGCCATTGTTAAACTGGCGATGGGGTCGGCGCGGGTTACCAACAGGTTAGGGTCGGTTGTGCCGTGAAACAGGTCGAACCCGGCGTTGCAAAATGCCGATACCGAATGGAACATCGCATAATATGCCGCCTGTGCCGCGCCCATATCATCCCACCAGGTGAAAAACAGAATGAGCGCCCCCACCGCTTCGATGCCCAGCACCACGGCTACCACGGCTAATGCCATATCCAAAATACCGTGCGATTTGTGAACCCCCATCGTCTGCCGCAAAATCACGCGCTCGCGCAAAGTTACCCGCCGCCCGATAAGCCGCAAAAAAAGCACCGATAGAATGACGAACCCCAAGCCGCCCACTTGAATGAGTGCCAGCACCACCATTTCGCCAAAAGTGCTGAGCCGCTCAACCGTGCTGACCACAATCAAACCGGTTACCGTTACCGCAGACGTGGATGTGAATAACGCCTCTCGCCAATCGAGCGGCACACGGTTTTCGGTGGCAATGGGCAGCATCAGCAGCAGTGCGCCAATGATGATAATGGCAGCAAATCCAAAAATTAAAATTTGCGGGCTGCGGTCTTCCGAAAAATCGTGGATGTCCACATCTTTGGGGCGTCCGTATGATTTCAGTCTGTCATTTCTGCCGGGCATCGGTCATCAAACATCCTTCATCGAAAGTCCAATTCTACCACGGTCGGCATCAACACTCAAAACTTTCACCTGCACCACATCGCCCACGCTGACCACGTGATGCGGATTGTCAATATAGCGGTCTGCCATTTGCGAAATGTGCACCAGCCCGTCTTGTTTAACGCCGATGTCCACAAATGCGCCGAAGTCAACCACGTTGCGCACCGTACCTTTCAGCACCATACCGGGCTGCAAATCTGCCATCGAAAGCACATCGGCGCGCAGTAACGGCGCGGGCAGGTCGTCGCGTGGGTCTCGCCCGGGTTTTGCCAGCGATTCCAAAATGTCGCGCAGGGTCAATTCGCCCACATCGAGTTTTTGCGCCAGCGCCGCCATATCGCGGGCGGGCAAGCGGCGCAGCCGGTTGATGCGGGCGGGCAAGTCCGGCTCATCACCGGCAACCCCCAAATGCGCAAACAGCCGTTCCACCACCGGGTACGATTCGGGATGGATGAAGGTGTTATCGAGCGGATTGTCGCCCCGGGGAATTTTCAAAAAGCCGATGGCTTGCTGGTATGTTTTTTCGCCCAGCCCTTTGACCTTTTTCAGTTCGCGGCGGTTTTTAAATGCGCCGTGTTTCTCTCGGTGGGCAACGATGGCGTTTGCCACCCATTTGCTCACCCCCGAAACGTAACTGAGCAGCGATGCGCTGGCGGTGTTCACATCAACCCCCACACTGTTGACCACACTTTCCACCACCGCGTCCAGCGTTTCGCCCAGCCGTTTTTGGTTCACATCGTGCTGGTACAAGCCCACGCCAATGGCTTTGGGGTCAATTTTTACCAATTCCGCCAGCGGGTCTTGCAAACGGCGGGCAATGGATACCGCGCCGCGCATGCTCACATCCAAATCGGGAAATTCTCGGCGCGCCAATGGCGAAGCGGAATACACCGATGCGCCCGCTTCGCTGACCATCACATACGCCCCGCGTCCCGTTTCTTTGATAACTTCGGCGGCAAGTTGCTCGGTTTCTCGGCTGGCAGTGCCGTTGCCGATTGCCAGCACTTCGGCGCCGGTTTGCGCCATCATTTTTTTCAGGACTGCCTTTGCCGCCGCCCATTGTTTTTTCGGGGGATGCGGGTAAATGGTTGCCCCGGCAATAAATTTACCGGTGGCATCCACCGCCGCTACTTTACAGCCGGTGCGATAGCCGGGGTCAATACCCAGCGTTACTTTCCCTTTGACCGGCGGCTGCATCAGCAGGTTTTTCAGATTGACGCTGAAATTTTGGATGGCGTGCTCGTCCGCATCGGCAGCATGAAGTTGCCGCACTTCCCGCTCGATGGACGGGGCAAGCAACCGTTTGTACGCATCGGCAATGGCAAGTTTCAACTGCTCGGTGAAACTGCCGTTTTTGTGGGTGATGAACCGGCTTTCAATTTTACCGATGGCGGTATCGGTTTCCACTTCCAGTTTGACCGACAGCACGCCGTCGCGTTCGCCGCGGTTAATTGCCAACAACCGATGCGGCGGAATGAAATAAAGCGGCTCGCGGTAATCGTAATACATTTCATACACTTGACGCGGGTCTTTTTCGGCGGCGTGTTTGGTGGCGGATACCCGCAGGTAGGCGGTGGCGTTGGTATATTCGCGGATGGCGGCGCGGGTGTCGGCATGTTCTGCCACGGTTTCGGCGATGATGTCTCGCGCGCCGGCGAGGGCGGCGTCGGGGTCGGGCACGTCTTCCGACAGAAAATCGGCGGCGAGGGCGGCAGGGTTCACGCCGGTTTCATTTTGGCGCGATAGCATGGTTTCCGCCAGCGGTTCCAACCCGCGTTCGCGGGCGATGGTGGCACGGGTGCGGCGTTTGGGTCGGTATGGCAGATACAGGTCTTCCAGCACCTGCATCGTTTCCGCCGCTTCGATTTTTGTTTGCAGTTCGGGGGTCAGTTTACCCTGCTCGGCGATGGTTTTCAGAATGGTTTCGCGGCGTTCCGCCAGTTTGCGCAGGGCGGTCAGGCGGTCTTTTATTTGCCGCAATTGCTCTTCGTCCAGCCCGCCGGTGACCTCTTTGCGGTAGCGGGCGACAAAAGGCAGGGTGTTGTCATCATCAAACAGGGCGATGGTGCGTTCAACCTGCGCCGGGCGCAAGTTGAGTTCGGCGGCAATTTTTTGGGGAATGGGTTGCATAGATGAGTCCTTCGATAAAAATCAGTGCCCATTATACCCGCAAGTGCCGCAAATGGTCAATTGGTTGGGGGAAGATTGTTTCGCCGGGCTTGTAATGACTATCTCACCGGCACAAGCAAAATGGGGCACGCGGCGGCGTGCCCCATACGGAAAAAATTACAGTCAACCGGCAATCTATTTTTCGCGTCTCTGTGGTTCGTTTTGTCCGCTTACAAAAAGTTGCACATCAGGTTTACTTTTCCAGCGATTCCAGCTCGTCAATCATTTCTTCCAGCACGCGGAAACCGCCGCGCCAGAAATCGGGGTCGCTCACGTCAATGCCCGCCTCGGTGAGAATGTGCGTTGGGCTGGCAGAGCCGCCATACGATAAAATGCGCAAATATTGCGGAATGAATGCGCTGCCGATTTCTTTGTACCGGCGGTAAAGCGCCAGCACCATCAACTGCCCGAAACTGTATGCGTAACAGTAAAACGGCACGTGATAAATGTGCGGGATGGAAATCCATTCCCATTTAAAATTGTCGCTGACATCCACCACATCGCCGAATTGCCGGTGCAGGTTGTCCAGATAAACGCGGTTCAACTCGGCGACGGTTTTGCCTTCTGCCAGCAGTTTGTGCGCTTCCCGCTCGAACAGCACAAAATACGCTTGCCGCAGCACAGTGGCATACGCATCATCCAGCGCTGCCGCCAGCAAATCGCGGCGCACGGCGGGGTCTTTCTCTTCCGAGAGCAGCCGGTCGGTGAGCAGCATTTCCGAGAAAACGGAAGCGGTTTCCGCCATCGGCAGGGCGGAATGGAAGGTGAGCACCGAATGTTCCTGCGCCATCATCGCGTGGATGGCATGCCCCATTTCGTGCGCCAGGGTTGCCACGTCGCGCACTTCGCCGGTGTAGTTTATCAGCACATACGGCGATTGTTCCGGCAAAATGCTGGCGCAGAATGCGCCGCCGCGCTTGCCCGGTCGCACTTCCGAATCGATGTGGCGGTCGGCAAACACGCGGCGGGCTTGCTGCCCCACTTCCGCCGAAAAACCGTCAAAGGTGTCGAGCACCATATTGACCGCCGTATCGTAATCAATCTTTTTGGCAGATTTGCTGAGCGGGGCGTAAATATCGTATCGCCGCAGTTTGGGCATGCCCAACCATTTGGCTTTCAATTTGAAATAGCGATGGAAAATGGGGGCTTGCTCCGCCACCACATCGAGCAGGGTATCTACCACCGCATCGGGCAGGTCGTTCAGCAAATTTCGCACCGCGATGGGGGAATCAAAATGCCGCAATTGCAATTGTTCGTTTGCCCAATCGCGCACGCGGTAATTGTAAATTTGCGCCAGCAGTGTGCCTTCGCCGGCATAAACGCGATGCAATTCGTCGTAAGCGGCTTTGCGCAAATCCGGGTCATCGCTGCGCACATACACCGACAATTCTTCACGGGTTAGTTTTTTCTCTTCACCGTCAACCGTCAGGGTAAATTCAAATTTATTGGTAATCATATCATACAGCGTGACCACCGCGCTGATGCCGTTCACGTCTTTCAGGTTGATGATTTGCTCTTCCGGTTCCGAAAGGGTGTACGGTTTGAAGTTGCGTAATTTTTGCAGGTAGTATGTCAGGTCGCCGGCGACAGTAATGAGCCGGTCGGCGGCGGCATCGTCCAGCGATTTCCACCACAGCGACAGAAAGAGGGTGCGATTCTGCACATCCAGCATCAATTGATCCATCCGGCTTTTGAAACTGAGCGCCTCTTGCGATTGGGTATCGGCGGCAAACCACAAATCGGCATACGCCCCCAAGCGGTATGCCTCGCGGGTGACTGTTTCAAATTTTGCCAGCACCTCTTTGAATGCGGCGGTGTCCATATCCGCCGAAAGGGAATCGCGGGTGGCTTCTACCGCTTCCACGGCGGCTTGCAAACGCTCGGTGGCGGCGGCGACGGTTGCGTCTTCGGTATCGGGCAGCAGGTCGCTTAAATCCCACGGGGAAAGTTGGTAACTCATACGGTTTCCTCCAAAATTATATTGTCGATTAAACGGGTGTCGCCCAGAAATACCGCCAGCGAGCAAAGCGCCGAATCGGAGATGGTGTCCAATTCTTGCAGGGTTTGCGGGTTGGCGACGCTGACATAATCGAGCCGCGCCTCTTTTTCGGCGGCGACGGTATCGCGCATCAGGGCGCGCAGGGTATCGGCGTTGCGTTCACCGCGGTTGAATGCCGCCTGTGCCGCCATCAGCGCGCGGTAGAGCACGGTTGCCGCCGCGCGGGTGTCGCCGTGCAAATATTGGTTCCGGGAACTCATCGCCAGTCCGTCCGGCTCACGCACAATGGGGCAGATAACCACATCCACATTAAAATTCAAGTCGCGCACCATTTGGCGGATGACCACCGCTTGTTGTGCATCTTTCTGCCCGAAATAGGCGCGGGTGGGCTGCACAATATTGAACAATTTGGCGACCACCGTCGCCACGCCGCGGAAATGGGTGGGGCGCGATGCCCCTTCCAGCACGCGGGTTATCTTTTCCACCGAAACGTAGGTTTGAAATTCCGGCGGGTACATCTCCGCATCGGACGGGGTGAAAACCAAATCCACGCCTTCGGCGCGCAGCAATTCAATATCGCGTTCCAACTGGCGGGGATAGGCATCCAAATCTTCGGTGGGGGCAAATTGGGTGGGGTTCACATAAATGCTCACGGCGACACGATTGTTTGCGGCGCGGGCACAGCGCACCAGCGACAGATGCCCTTCGTGCAGCGCACCCATCGTAGGCACAAACCCCCACGTTTGGCTGGGGTTTGCCCACCGTTCACGCCGAACCAGTTCGATGTTCTTGGTGATAAACATAGCATCCTCGGTGATAAACTAATGATGGGATTATATCGAATTTTCGGGAAAAGTGAAAGTAACCGGCAGTTTCCCCGCCGATTCCGACCCTGCGATACACTCGATATGGCTATTGCGCCGCACACGGGTAACGATTACAATCGCACGCCGCCGCCGAATTTTTCGTAATACAGTGTGCGCGAATGGAGGACGGCTTCTTTGGCGGCTGCCGCTCCCTCCCAACCCATCGGTTTGGTGCGGTGTCCTTCCAAATCTTTATAAACTTCAAAAAAGTGCGCCACTTCGCGGAGGTAGTGCTGCGGAATGTCGTTAATATCTTTGTAATCTTGAAAGAGCGGGTCGCGGGCGGGAACCGCCAACACTTTGTCATCGTGCTGGTCGCGGTCTAGCATTTTGAACAGCCCAATCGGGCGCGCTTCGATGACACAGCCGGAGAATGTCGGTTCATTGACCATTACCAGCACGTCAAGCGGGTCGCCGTCGTCGTACAGCGTGCGGGGGATAAGCCCGTAATCACCGGGGTAATAGAGCGATGAAAAAAGCACGCGGTCGAGTTTGATAACGCCCAATTTTTTGCCGTATTCATATTTATTGCGCGAACCTTTGGGAATTTCGATAATCGCGTAAATTATTTCCGGAGCATCCGGTCCAACATCCAAGTCATGCCATAGATTTGCAGTCATTTTTTATTCCTTTCAATTACCGGGACATAAACTGTTTTTAAGGTATCACACCTTTTGCAGTGCGTCAATATTTCCACCCAAAACGAAAACACCCCAATA